>JANOFD010000752.1:0-6089 GCA_031413455.1 Rhodobiaceae bacterium | reverse complement strand
CAAACGCTCGCCATCGGTGTGGGCGACTTGAAGCGTGTCATGTCGAACGTAAAGGATCGCGGCGGTTGGGCAGAAGTCCAACTCGGCTCGATGCTAGAGCAATTGTTGGCGCGCGATCAATACGCGACGAACGCCAAAATGGAACCCGGTGCTTCCGAAATGGTCGAATTTGCGGTGCGCATGCCGGGCCAAGTCGATGGCGCCGAAGTTTTACTGCCCATCGACGCAAAATTCCCCAAGGAAGACTACGAACGCCTGATCACCGCATGGGAATCCGGCGACGCCGAAGCGGCCCGGGCCGCGGGCGAAGCCCTTGCCGGTGTCATTGAAAACGAAGCCAAACGCATTTCGACGAAATATATCCGGCCTCCGCACACCACGGATTTCGCCGTCATGTATTTGCCGACCGAAGGTCTGTTCGCCGAAGCGATGCGCGCACCCGGTTTGGCCCAGCGTTTGCAGTCGAAGTACCGCGTCACGGTTGCGGGCCCCACGACACTTCATGCGTTGTTGAACAGCCTGCAAATGGGTTTTCGCACCTTGGCAATTCAAAAACGTTCAGGCGAAGTCTGGCGCGTGCTCGGCGAAGCCAAAGCCGAGTTCAACAAATACTCTGAGGTCTGGGACAAACTCGATAAGCAACTGCAGAGCGCACAAAAAACCATACATGAGGCAGGCGTTCGCACCCGCGCGGTCCGGCGCAAATTGCAAGACGTTGAAACCAGCGACCTCCCCGCCGGCGCCCAAGTCCAACTACACTTGGTTGCCGACGATATCTCGGACGAGAATGAAGCTGCCTCGGGCAATTCCTAGCCAATAACAACGGCTGGAAGTGCTGACCAGTAAGAACACACACAAGAAGTCGCTGTCCGGCGGTTTCGCCGACACTTCACTCCCTACATGCGGAGCGCCATTCGAAATCACAAGCGGCGGTTGCAAAGTTAGAATTTGTTTGGTGATCCGTTACACCGTAACATTGGCTTGAAACTGCGGAAATCTCCGTCACATTGAGCTAACTTGTGTACACACAGCGAGATTGATGCCGCTCTTGCACCGGCACGCCAACCGTTCGCCATCCAAGGCAGCGCGCGCGCCCCCCAGATGTTTTGGCATGATATTCAAAAATTCAAGTCGCAGCGGAAGGAAAGGTCTGGAAATCAACCCAACTCCGGAGCAGGAACGTATATAGAACGGATTGGCCCCAAGCAATCGAAAAATTAATTCCGGCGAGGCTGCTTATGCCAATCGATCAAAATGTGACACGCAACTCTGCGCAGATGGGCAAAAATGTCACCTGTCAGCACCTTCGGCATATGACGCATTGCAATCGATCGGAACCGGGCGCGGGCGGGGTGCCGCGCGCGAGATCGAACCCAACACCGTATCAAGCGTGGACTTCAACCGGCGGGCCTGCCCGGCATTGAAATCGAACCAGGGCGCCGTGTTTAGCATGTAGTCGCAAGCATCTGGATTGAGAACCCAGTTCATCGGCGCAGCCTCGCCTTTATTGCGATCCGGCTTGGGCATCGCGATGTGGAACATACGCACGCGCGGAACGTTGGGACGGGAGGCTTGTGCTCGGCAAAAATCGCGTTTGACGATATGAAGCGCGTCGCGGCCATGCGCGGTTCGCGTTGCCGCAAGCCCCAATATGGGTGCCAGCGATTGCGGCACGATGGACTGATCCTGCGACGAAAATGCACCGCTGGCGCCGGCTTGAATAAATTCAACGCAAGGTTCGTCAACCGGTGTTTCATCGCACCGGATTGTCACTTGCGATCCGTCCTCCGTCGTATCGCCAAGCTGCGTCCTGCAGCGCCCACCTTTCGAGCGCGGCGGCTGATCGGCATCCAAATCGTTGCTCACGATAACGATGACCGGCACAACGTTCAGGGATGGGTCCGCGTCGTTGAGATCTTCAATGGCCCGCGCGAGCTCCCATGCCGTACGCGCGCCGTAATTCTCAAAATAGCCACCATCAATGATCTGATAGTCGCGCGCTTCGGTTGGACTCAAAAATCGTCCGGCCGGCGAGACAAACGGAAATCGAGCGGAATTTGTAACCGCAGTCGCAAGGTCAATGTCGCGCGATGCGAGCCGCAAAAAATCTCCGCTGTCCGGAAACAATTCGCGATCCGATGTCAGCCGGATCGACGACGTAATAATCCGCTCTCCCGAATTTACATCCGTGCCATTGAGCAGGAGGTGAGGCACCAGTTCCGCAGGCATTGTGCCGGCGCCAGGGGCTTCGGCTCGAATGCCCAGAAATCCTGAGGACAGAGTTTGCGGCCGCCTGAACCCGCTGCTGTCGTCCCACAATGCGGAGAATGTAGACTCAAGGGCTCCATTCCTGTCCGGCACGCCGCTCCACGTCCACAGCGGACCGACAAGGCTGCCAAACATATCGCTCATGAAATAAGTCGAGAGCGACGCCGACAAAAGATCGGCGGTTGCAATCGACTTGAGCGCCTGCCTCACGTCGGGGTCTTCCCACGCCAATGTGCCGTCTTTTGTGCCCTTGGCGCGCAACAGTCGAACATAGGACGCGGCGCCAAGGCTTCCTCCCGATACGCCGCTGATCGCAAACATATGGCGACCGAAGTCGCCTTGTGTCTGAGTATCGAGCATGCGCATCGCCGACAACAACCACACCGCCGCGCGGCTCGCGCCGCCTTCACCGGCGACGATGATCAGGGGCAACCGGCCGTTCGCGGTTCCCGACAGCCGCCGCCGCGTCGCAGCCCATTCACCGAGCGCCACTCGTAGATCCGGCCTGCACAAGGTACGTGTTTCGCCGTGGCCGGCTTGCAGCGCTTCACAAACGCCTTCTCCCGCAGGCTCGATGACCCGCGATGACGACAAGGGGACTAAATGCTTTTCGAACATCCACGGTGGTGAAAGAAACCACAGCATCATGACCAAAGCCCCGAGCAAATTGCTCAACCGCTTCACGCGATGTGCCTCTCCCGGGTGCAAGGCGTATGGTTCCGCGCGATGAACGATCCAGCGCAATAAATAAATCGCGCGCTCAGTCAGTCCACGAAACACAGCCAGCGCAATCACCAACGGGCCGACAGCGAATGCGAGTGACGCAATGGCGGTTGTGGGTGCATCAATCTCTGCCACCCAGCCGGGCCGCGCCGCTACGCACACCAGTGCCGCTAAACTACAGGCAAGTGAAAACACGGCAAATGGCCAACCAAACGGCGAGCAAGCCAAGATCTTCGTGGCGCGAAAGTGAGACATCCATGATGGCGCCCCGAAGGCATTCATCCACCGGAATTCCGTACGGTAGATCACGAAAACGAACAACAACCCAACAAGCCCAAAGCTTAGGAGTTCCGCACCCACCAAGCTCAGCATAATGCGTCCGCTGGCGATCGAGAATAGGATTGGCAACAATGTAATTCCACCAGCCGCCAGCAACGCAAAGCGTGGCGCCCACTCATAGCTCCAGCCGACGTAGTCGCCCCCTCGTACATGCAACAGGCGGGGTGTCTGCGTAACCTGGTCTTCGGGTTCGCCAGCGCGGGATTGCTTGACACGCTTGATGCGGTTCTTGTCAGTCTCACTTTGGTCGCGTTGAGCCGTCAGCGCCGCCCGCGTCCAGAACCAGGCACTCAAACCCAGCAGCGTCGCTGCCAGTGCGAACAAGAATGGCCGCGCCGAAATGGTCAGCTTCCAGATCGGCACTTCCATGCCGGCAAACATGTCCGGCATTTGCGGCGGTAGCCAAACCGCCAGGAGCGCAGCAAGTGGCACCACAACGCCGATAGGTTCTTCAACCCATCGTCGCATCAGTTGGTCGGACATTTTGAGAGCGCGCACAAAAGCCATAAGAAATCCGTGAGCAAACAGGAACGCGCGAATCACTTCGCAGGCATGGCGCTATTGTTGCGGGCGCGTGGCACCAGGTCCAAACAGAAAGGGCGGGGGAAAACGCCCCCGCCCTTTAAAAACGCAGATACAAGTGGGCTATCAGCCTGATTTCTGCACCCCGTCGATGGTAATCTTGCGGGCATGACCCAGCGCCACGCCATAGGGCGTTTCGGTCATGATTTTGACGGGGACAATGAATTTCTTCACCGGACCGCCCGACGAGCTTTCAATGGTCGCAAACCATGCCGTAATCGAAGGCACGCTTTTGCCCTTGTTGAGGTTGGGTTTAAACCCGGCAAGTTGTTTGTAGACGACGGTACATTTAATGGCTGGACCGGAGTACCCTCCGTCCGACTTCACCTTGTCTTGCCCCTCGAACTTCAGTTCGATGTCATAGCGTCGGCGCCCGTCGAATACGCGCACTGTATCGCCGCAAGGCTTCGAAGCGGAGTGCGAAACGCCCGAAAGAGAATAAACGATACCTGACAACGGGTCGAGGGTGCCGCGCTTCTGATCCTCTGTCACCGGAAACCGGGCCACATTATATTCAGGTTCTGCAAACAGCTCGATACCGGCCTTTGTATAGGTCAGATCGACTTTCTGGTTTTGCTTTTCGTTATTGGTGTTCGAATTGTATTTCTGTGGCAGCAAGCCCGTGTTGGCCACGACGCCGGTTGAACTTGCGTCGATGATCGCTTCATAAAATGAATTGACGACGCCAGCCGTTTTTAGCCGTGACACTGCGGAATAGGAATTTCCGGTGAAACTTGTCTTCAAACCCACGTTGCCCAAGTTAAAGCCGCCGAGATAGACCTGCCACACGAGTTGAACGGTGCTTGTCGGGCCTTGACCAGGTGCACCAGCAGCCACAGGCGTCACGGCCTCTTCCGCGTGCGCTATCACTGGCAGAATGATAAGACTTGTCGCAATCAAAAGGCGTTTCAGCATTGGCAAGCAACCCTCATATTGATCTGACACCAACAGAATATAGCAACGAAAGCCAGCGGACTATATGTTTGCCGACCATGGTTGAATTGTGGCGGAAATCGACATTGGTCTTCAAGCGGCATTCGTCACCAACATCATGAACACCCCTTCATTGGACAATGCAAAAGTCAAGGATTTGGCCACTTCGCTCGTAAACGGAGATCGCCGGTCGCTGGCGAAATCAATAACTCTGGTTGAGTCACGCCGCCCGAAGGACGCGGCTGCGGCCAGTATGCTCATAAATGCAGCACTGCCCCACGCCGGCCACGCCGTGCGCATCGGACTGTCAGGGGCGCCAGGCGTCGGCAAGTCAACCTTCATTGAAGCCTTCGGAACGTGGTTGATCTCACAAGGAAAACGTGTGGCCGTGCTCGCCGTGGATCCCTCTTCGCGCCGGACGGGCGGTTCAATTCTTGGTGACAAAACACGCATGGTCAAACTTGCGCAGAGCCACAGCGCATTCATCCGGCCGTCACCGGCCGGCACGACACTGGGTGGTGTAGCCCGGCGCACGCGCGAATCGATGATCTTGGTTGAAGCGGCAGGCTTTGATGTCGTGCTGGTTGAAACCGTAGGTGTTGGCCAATCCGAAACGGCAGTCGCCGACATGGTTGACATGTTTATTGTCCTGGTTTCACCGTCCGGCGGCGACGAACTACAGGGCATCAAGCGCGGCATCATGGAACTGGCTGATTTGGTCATCGTCACCAAAGCCGATGGCGATCTCTTGCCTGCAGCGACCCGTACCGCAGCCGAATACACGGTCGCATTGCATCTCATGAAGCCGAAGTTCGAAAATTGGTCGCCCGCTGTCGCTCTGGTCTCCAGCACATTGGGCACGGGCGTGTCCGAAGTATGGGCCGAGGTTCAGAAATTCGAGCGCCACCTCAACGTCCTGCAGGAATGGGACAATCAGCGCCGCCGCCAGAAAGTCTCTTGGCTATGGAACGAGCTGCGCGAGGGTCTCCTGGGTTTGCTGACCGAAAACACGGAAATAAAGGCGGAATTGAACCGTTTGGAGAAAAAGGTCGCAGGCGGGAGCATGGCGCCACCCATTGCGGCCAGGGTTATCTTGTCCCGGGTGCTCGGCAAATCTTGACGCCTCCCCGAGGCTCTACTATAGCTCCGCCCCACCCGCGCGAAGGGTCCTCCTTGCGCGGTTTCTCGTTTTATTTCTCGGATGACAGGAATTTTCGTTATGGCACGGCGCTGCGAACTTACGG
>JANOFD010000751.1:0-2164 GCA_031413455.1 Rhodobiaceae bacterium | reverse complement strand
TCGACGAAACACTGCCTGTTCAGCCTGTAGTGGCGAACGAGCTCCTCGGCCTTGCGGGCTTCGGCTTCGTTGCCGCCGAAATGAAGCAGCCAATGGCTGCCATCGACAAGCTTCCACGCGCCTCCCGCCCAACGGGCTTCGGTCGTGTCCGGATTATTGTTGTTGCAGTCGTCGCCTGGCATTCCGCCCGACGGCACACCGCTTCCGCGCTTCCACTACGTCATCGACGGACCGGGATGCCCGAGGAAGCATTGCTCGGTGAAGCGATAATGGCGAATGATGCTCGCCGCTTCGTTCGCCTCATCCTCTTCCGTGCCGAAGCTCAGCATCCACATGCTGCCTTGGACGACTTTCCATTCGCCGCCGACGTAGCGCGCTTCGACCTGGTTCCAGTTGAAGTTGATGCAGTCCTCCGCAAAGCTCAGACCGCCACCGCCGGGCCCACCGGGAGGCCAACCGCCGCCACCGGGACACGCCCGGAACAACCCTTCAAGTAATCAGCCACTCCTTCGGATGGCTGATTACATTCTCCAAGATTTCACTATGCGTTGATTCCATGCGGCGCAATCTTGAACAAGAAAAGGCAGCCACGCCTAACGCAGCTGCCCCAGTCGCATTCCCTACTCCCAAGTCGTGTAGCCGAGCGTCAGCGTCTTCGGATATCCGGCGCCCCACCCGTTCACGCGGAACTGGCTATAGCGGCCCTCATTCGTCCGGACACAGACATAGGAGCCGACCGGCAAAGACCCGGTCGGGATGCGCGTCGTCGTGTACGGCCCACCGGTCGAACAACCCGCGTAACCGCGGTTCGATCCGTCGCCGAGCCACATGCGCGCACCGTTACGCGGCACGAGATACATCTCCCACGCCGTCACGGCTTCGAACCACACGTCGGCCTGCGGATTGTTCGCGACGCCGCCTTCGTCGAGGTCGAACGACCACGTCTGCGGCACCGACAGCGAATCCGTCGAGTGCGTCACCGGCGCTCCGCCACCACCGGGCCCACCGCCGCCGGGTCCACCGGGAGGCCAGCCACCACCGCCTGGCCAACCGCCACCACCGGGGCCTCCACCGCCGGGCCAACCGCCACCACCCGGAGGCCAACCGGGCCAACCGCCAAAGTGCTTACGCAACGAACCACGGCTGACGTAAGGCCGCCGACTGGATCCATCGGTGAAGCGCGTATAAATCGTATACGTCAAACTGTCACCCGGACGCTCTCGCAAAATGAGAATCGTCTGCGCGTGTCCAGGATTGAACGTAATCGTTAAATCCGTGGCGCTTGAAGCAGGGTTGGCGCCGGGACTTGACGAATAGGCCACCGCATTCTCGCTGCCCCAATCGCAATCGGAAGGACTGCATTGCCCCCAAACACGAACTTTAAGCCCGCCACCGGCCGGCATGACCCGCACACGCGTGATACTGCTGGTGCCGGCATCTTCATTTCGCCAATCACCGGTGAACTCAGCGTAACCCGCAGCCATCACGGGCGCGGAAAAAAATACGGCTGCTGCCGCAACCACAAGCGCTTTGAAGCGCATGACAAATCTCCTTCTCTGGTAACTTTCAAAGGGTTCCGCCCCTTCGATTGCTCAGCAATCTAAGTCCTCGGCCGGACAACGCCAGCCGACATCCGTCACACACGCATCTGTTGTCCCCCGTTCATTTTGATGCTGCAACCGCGAATAGGAATTGACCGGGCTCAAGAATCGAGCGAGAACGCGCGTGGGACACGCCCCCCCAACGGGACGCGCCCATTCTGAGAGGAATGGATTTATGACAAAGCCTGCCGCACGGCCCGCACGGCCGCATTTTTCCTCTGGCCCCTGCGCCAAGCGCCCCGGCTGGACCCCCGAAGCTCTCTCGCAAGCCGTTCTCGGACGGTCGCACCGTTCGAAGCCGGGCAAAGCCAAGCTCGAACAAGCCATCGAACGTACGCGCAAAATCTTGGGCGTGCCCGCCGATTATCGCATCGCCATTGTGCCCGCCTCCGACACCGGCGCAGTCGAGATGGCCATGTGGTCGATCTTGGGGCCAAAGCCCGTCGACGTGCTGGTTTGGGAAAGTTTCGGCAACGACTGGGCGACCGACATCACCAAACAGCTCAAACTGCCCAACGTGCGCGTACTGAAAACCGGCTACGGCGACTTGCCCGATCTTGCCC
>JANOFD010000750.1:0-3052 GCA_031413455.1 Rhodobiaceae bacterium | reverse complement strand
GTTGACAATGCGGTCATGCGCTTGCGGCGAAAACTTGAAGACGATCCGCGCCATCCTAAACTTATCCAGACGGTGTGGGGCGGTGGTTATGTTTTCGCGGCCGAGCCGGTCACGCTGTGACGGGGTGGCGGGTCCCTCTCTGGGCCGAGCTGTCGCTTGTGATTTTGCTCGCCTTGGTGGCGTCGAACGCGGCGACTTTTTTTCTGGCTGAATCCCGCCGCTCGAGTGACATCCGGGCCGAGCGGATCGGGGCGATCGAAGACAGGCTGTCGGCGCTGGTTGGGTTGCTCTCGCGTTTGCCCGAAAGCGAGCGCGCGAACTTGTTGACCGTTGCATCAGTGCGCCGCGAGCGCGTGTCGATCGGAACGACCCCGCGGGTTGCCGACCATGCCTTGCGCGAGAGCAAGACCGAGGCTCGCTTGAAGGCGTCGCTGGGCGCGCTTGGGCCAGCCGATGTGCGCGTGGCCAAGCGCGGGCAGCCTGATCTTGGCTTTTGGGGCCCGCGCAAGCGTGGCGGACTCGAGCGCTTTAGCGTGGCCATCGCCCTTGGATCCCGGCAATGGTTGAACGCGGAGTTTTACTGGCCCGAGGGTGAGGCCCTGCTGCCGGGCCTTTTGTTTTCAGGCGTGGTTGCGGCGCTGGCGCTGATCGTGGTGTCGGTGTGGATCGGGTGGCGCGTGTCGGGACCACTGCGGCGTCTGGCTGAGGCGTCGGCGCAGATGCAGTCGGGAAAAGCGGTGACTGCTATCCCCGAGACCGGACCGTGGGTTTTGCGCGGTGCTGCGAAGGCTTTCAATCTGATGTCGCAACGTCTGATGACGCTGGTCGACAACCAACGGGTTTTGCTGGCGTCAATCGGTCATGATCTGCGAACGCCGATTACTTCACTCAGGCTCAAGAGCGAGTTCATTGAAGATGAGGATTTGAAAGGGCAATTCAGCGGCAGTCTCGACGAATTACAGTCGCTGACTGAAGCAGCCCTTGATGCCGTTCGCAATGGGATTGGCGAAGAGGCGCCGCGTGAAGTTGACGTGTGTGCACTGGCTGAAAGTATCTGTGCGGATCTGTCTGATTTGGGTGCGGATGTGGCGTTTGCAACGGGCGCTCCGGTCTTTGCCGTGTGCAGGCCCAATGAGATCAAGCGGGCAGCGCGTAACCTGGTGGAAAATGCCATCAAATACGGTGAGCGGGCGCGCGTGAGTGTGAACGGCGCGGGGCAAAATGCTGCAATCGTTGTCGACGATGATGGACCCGGATTGACCGCTGAGGATATGGCACGCGTCTTTGAACCGTTCGTGCGCCTGGGGTCACCTGCCAATGACAATGCGGCGGGGCATGGCCTGGGACTGACCTTGGCGCGAGCGATTTCCCGGGCGCATAGCGGGGACGTTTATCTGGAGAACCGTGATGAACGCGGGTTGCGCGCCACGCTGACTTTGCGGCGGATGGTTTGAATTCAAATCGTCTTTGGCGGCCAGGGGATGAAGCTTGACGTGCGGCCTACGTATTCGCTGTAGCCCACGCGGCGTTTGGTCAAGTGACCTTCAACGGTTGGAATGCCGCTGTACTTAACAAGCAGAATGGTTATCAAAAGGGGGCCTGGCAGCGACCAGATGCCAGTGAGGGTGTCGGCGGCGATGAAGAACAGTCCCCACCACAGGCAGGCGTCCCCGAAATAGTTCGGATGGCGGGTGTAACGCCAGAGGCCCCGATCCATGACCTTGCCGGCGTTTGCCGGTTCGGCGCGAAAGCGCGTGAGTTGCCAGTCGCCAATCGTTTCGAAGGCGACACCGGTCAGGGCTATGGCAACACCAAGCCAAGCGAGCACGCCGAGGGGCGACGGCGGCGCCATTTGGCCGATCTGCACCGGCAGGCTGACGATGAACTGCAACGGGGCTTGCAAGGCAAACACCATCCAGAACGATGCTTTGGCAAAGCTCCAGCCCTTCCGGCTTTGCGCCTTCCCCATCATGGTGGCGTAGCGGCGGTCTTTGCCTTGCGTGAGCCAGCGCCATAAGAGATATCCGCCCAGTCTCACGCCCCATAACGTGCACAGGATGGTCAGCGCGATGGCGTGCGCCGAGCCGGACTGGGAATTCATAAAGCTGACCAAGGCCGTCAAGACGATGCCGAGAGCCCACCAGCTGTCAATGAAGCTGGCGTCTTTCAGGCGGCACGCGATGAGCCAGAGCACAAAGAAGCACAGGGCGGTGATGAGCGCGTTGACGAAGAGGAGGGCGAGGATGGACATAGGTTTACGAGAAGCCCTTCCAATGTCCTGCCGCCCGCAAACGGTCGAGGAAGATTTGTTCGTAGGCTTGTTCGGGGGCGTCGCGGACGATGCTGTCCATGCATTCGGCGTCGGCACCGATCAGAATACGCCACTTTTCTTCGCGCACGCCGTTGAGGATGATTGTGGCGGCTTCGGCGGCGGAGGTTGGGGCGTTGGCTTCGAATTGGCGGGCCATTTCCTTCATCATCTGCTGGATCTGTTCGTCGGTCATCGCGTCGGCGGGCATGCCCATCGACTTCATTGAGCGGCGGGCGTCGGCGATTTCCTTGGGCGACATTTCGGCAATGCCGTGACCGGTTAGGACTTTGCGAGAATTTTCGACGATCGAGGTTCCAATGTGCCCCGGCATTACAACCGAGCACTTCACGTGCGGGGCGTTGATGCGGAAGTCGTTGATCAGGCCTTCCGTGAAACCTTTCACGGCGAACTTGGCGGCTGGGTAGGCGGTGTGGGCGCGCGTGGGGCCGAGGGAGGCCCAAAAGCCGTTGACGCTGGAGGTGTTGACGATGTGGGCTTCGTTCGCCTTCAAGATCATGTCGATAAAGGCGCGGCAGGAATAATAGACGCCGTACCAGCAGACGTTGAAGGTACGCTCCCATTCGTCGCGCGGGCTTTTGAGGAAGCTGGGGCCGCCGCCGATGCCGGCGTTGTTGAACAGCAGGTGGATGCGGTAGGTGTCGAGTTCGCGCGCGACAGCGTCGCGGAATTTGAGGATTTGCTGCTCGTTCGAAACGTCGGCCACGTGGGTGACGACGCGCG
>JANOFD010000749.1:0-4163 GCA_031413455.1 Rhodobiaceae bacterium | reverse complement strand
CCGACGGTTTTTTATGCCGCGGTTATCATATTGGCGCTTGCAGGTTCCGGGGACGGGATCAATACGACACTTGCGTGGGGCTATGCCGTGCTACGAATTCTTCACAGCATGTGGCAGGCAACGGTCAACAAGCTTCCGGTTCGCATGTTACTTTTTACGACATCGAGCCTCTGCCTGATAGCGCTGGCAATCAACGCCGCGCGCGCAACAATCTGAGGAAGAGGGCAGAGAGTGGACAGTACGCAGCCCAACGTTAAGCGAGAACAATCATGGACCAGTATCGATTTGCGAGGGCTTTGCGCCCAATAGATGCCGCAGTGCCTCCTGAGTGTGGCGACAGGTAATGGTGTCCCTGAGAAATCAATCGGTAGCTTCGCGCTAAATGGGGTTCGATAGCCTGTCGCCGCATTCCTCTATCCCATGTTTCACGCGGCTGGAATCCGCCGGTCAGGCGGGGGGCGGCGGGTCGTTCGAGCGTTCGCCGAAGAGCGACGTCGAAGCGCCGGTTTGCGGCAGCGCTTCGAACCATTTGCAAAACTCACCCGCGTGCCAGTGACGGCGAAGGGCCCAATACGCCTTGATGCCCGGCTGCGACGCGAGGTCTTTGATGTCGCCTTCCAATGAGTTCCAGTGTTCGATATCCAGCTGTCCGCGCCGCCACTGAAGCCGAGCGCTTTCCATGAAGCGAATGGCGGTGCTCACGTAGCTCATGAAGCGAACCCGCTCGTCTTCGTTCAGCTGGCTGAGGTCTGCAAGACCCAATCGCCAAATGCGCGCCATATCCGGGTTCACAACCGTGATGTTGGATAGCTCCCCGTAGGCGGCGGACAGGGCCTGGGACGCCGAGGCTCTGACCGCAAGCGTGTTCTGGCGGAGCTGGATCACTAGAAAGACGAGCGTAATCGCGACGGCCACGCCGCTGATGAAGCTTCCAACAGAGGCGAGGTCGGTGAGGGACATGAAGGTTTTCCGGGAGTTGGCGAGCATGACGGTTCGGGAATTAGGGGCCATGGCACGTATAGCACGTGTGGTGGTTCCGAGCAGCCCCCATCACGTCGCGGCCACAGCCGATTGTCACTTTCCGCTTGCATGGCGCAATGTAGTTCTGTATACGTTCCTTAATCGGAGTGGGGCTGATTGCAAGGCCCTTCGTTCCGCTGCGACTTGAATTTGTCAAATTCCTGCCAAAACATCTGGCGCGCGTGCGGCCTTGGGTGAAGAACGGTCTGCGTGCCTGTTGAATGCGCGGCGTCAAACGCGTTGTGCGTACACAAGATACGCGTCATGTTACGGAGATTTCCGCAGTTCTCCGCCAATGTGACGGTGTTACGGGTCGCCGAACAACTTCCACTTTATGCTGGCCGCTTGCGCCGGACAAACAGGACAGGACAAACAGGACAGTGTTTGAGTTCTCTAAATCTTGAGCGTTCGTGCAATCCGGTTGAAAACTGTGTCAGCGTAAGCCCGGCGCTCACATCGCGCACAAGTGGCGAATCAATCGCCCCTCCCGCAGCAGGACAGGTGCGATAAATCCTTCGTTCCCGATAGACTCCCACAAATGCGAATCGCCACAAAGGCGACGCCGGGGGAGATGCGTCATGTGGAAATTCATTCGTAGATGGTCATGGGAAATCGCAACGGTCGCCCTTACCGTATCCGCACTCGGCGTCGGTCTGTCGATGACCACAAACCGGCAACTCGCCTACGCCCCCTGCCTCGGCAAAGTGATGGCCGCGCTGCGCATCGATCCGGCCGCAGCCAAGTGGACAAAAATCTCTTCTGAGCCGGTTCAGGCCCAACCAACCGATTGCGCCATGGCCGAAGACGTTGCGCGCGACACGCACCGTGTCATTGCCGACCTGCTGTCCAGCGATCCGGCTCTGTTCAACAGGCTGCCGATGCTGCTCGCCGACGCAGGCATGGAGTGCAACGCCGATGAGCTCTCCATCGTCTGCGACTGCAAGGCGGCCGGGCCTTTCGCCATCGCCAACCCCTGCACCGATTGCCAGTCGCTTATCAATCTGCCGCTGCCCTTCAAGCGCGCGCTGTTCGTCGCGGTCAACAAGCGCACTGGCATCCGCAAGGGCAAGACCGTTCAGCTGGGCCGCTATGTCGTCGAAGTCTCCTACGCCACCGCCCTGTTCGAAGCTCAACGGCCCAAGCCCTCCGAAATCATGTCGGCGCAAGTCTCGAACGGAATCATCGACCGCGCCTACGAGTGGTGAAGCCCCCGGCTCCCGACCACGATGCGCAATTGTGGAAGCCGGTCAGCGAAGGCAAGCCTATTTCTTGAATCGGCTGCCGACCCGCTCAGCGAAATCGGCGCCTATGCCCGAACTGTTGAACACTTCATACGCCAGACCCGCGTCGAGCGATAGATCTTCTGACTCCATCATCAATTTCTTGTAGGCAAAAACGCTGTGGCGGCTATTGTCCGCAATGTCGCGGGCCAAGGACATTGCCTCTGCATCCAGCCGCTCATCGGGGACACAATGATTGGCAAGCCCGGTCCGCGCCGCCTCCGCACCCGAAACCGGGCGGGACGAAAACATCATCTCGCGCGCCTTCCACTGCCCCACGCGCCGCGGCAGGCGCTGGCTCATCCCCCAGGCCGGCACCAGCGCGAACTTGCCGTGCGTATCGGCAAAGCTCGCCGATTCTCCGGCAATGATAATGTCCGCCGCCAGCACCAGCTCAAGCCCGCCGGTGAAACAGCCGCCTTGCACGGCCGCGATCACCGGCTGGGGCAGGGTGGCCAGGCGCGTGATCACCTTGGCCTGATAAAACGCCTCATGCGCCTGCATCCCGCGCTCTCCCAAATCGTTCCCGGCGCAAAACACCGGCCCACGGGACTTCAAAACCACCGCGCCAAAGGCATCACCAGCCGCCCGAATGGCTGTCACATGCGCATCCAACTCGCCAAACAAAGCCAGGTTCAACGCATTGCGCTTCTCGGGCCGGTTCAGCGTCAAAACCACAACACTGCCTTCATCAGCCCGTAAGACCAGGTCAGTCATGCTTGCATTTCTCCATGCGGACATTGCATCAAGTCACAACCGTGACGCGTGTGCCACACGAACACAACTTTATGACCCTGTTTACTACAACTGGTGATCGCCGCCGCCCAACCATACCATATGCATGCGCCGGTTCCAGCCTGTTGGAAAACCAATCCTCCACCTGTGGCCCGTCTCACCGCTACGGTGGCTCCGGGGATTTTGGGGGACAGAATGCGGTGGACGCCGATAAAGCCGGGCCGTCAGGCTTTCGGCTGGAGAAATGTTGCGGCGTTTGTGGCAGTCATGCTGTCGTGGCACACAGCGCAGGCGCAAACACTGCAGGATGCGCTGGCCAAAACCTATCAGACCAACCCTGATTTGGCGGCGGAGCGTGCCCGCTTGCGTGCCGTCGATGAAGACGTATCACAGGCCAATGCGAAATGGCGGCCGTCAGTTTCGCTCGAAGGTGACTACAGCCTCTATTCGGCAACTGTAAAAGACTCAGCGTCAAAGTTCGACATGCGCAGCCAATCCTGGTCAGCAGATATCGTCGCCAGACAACCGTTGTTGACCAGCGGCAGAAACGCAGCCGCCAAGCGCGAGGCCCTCGCGCGCGTGCGCGGCGCGGTTGCGCGCCTGCGTGCCAGGGAACAGCGTATCCTCCTCGATGCCGCAACCGTCTTCGTCGATGTTTTGCGAAACGAAGCCGTTCTCGACTTGGTGCGCACCGACATTTCGCTGCTGCAGGATTTGTTCAAGGAATTCAGTGACCGGCGTGACAGGGCCAAGGCAACCGACACCGAGGTTGATCAGATTCAGGCCGCCCTCGAAGCAGCGCGCGCCACATGTATCGCGAATTTCGCCGAACTCCAGGACAGCTGGCGCGCCTATGAGCAAGTTGTGGGTGAGCCGCCGGTAGAGGTAGTGGTGGCGGTTGCCGAAGATGCACCGCGCGTCAATCCCTGCATCGACGCCAAAGGCCAACGCCTGCGTTCAACTCTTGCCGTGCCTGAAAAACTTCCCGCGCCGCCCGCCTCTCTCGAAGAAGTGGAGAAAGCAGCTCAAGGCAAAGTGCCGGAAATCGACGAGGCGCGCGCCGTCGAAGAAGAATCCAGCCATGCCGTCTCAAAGGCCTACGCAGACCTGCTTCCAAGCGCACAAATC
>JANOFD010000748.1:0-9722 GCA_031413455.1 Rhodobiaceae bacterium | reverse complement strand
AGCGCATTTCGCCACCGGAATTACCGGCTTTTCTTTGCAGGGCAATCCATTTCCCTGATCGGCTTCTGGATGCAGGCGATTGCGCAGTCGTGGCTGATTTACCGGCTGACCGATTCGCCTTTTCTGCTCGGGCTGGTTGGGGTTGTGGGGAAAGCGCCGATGCTACTGGTGACGCCATTCGCGGGCGTGGTTGCCGACCGGCAGGACCGGCTGCGGATCATGTTTGTCACCCAGATTGCGATGATGACGAGCGCCTGCACGCTTGCCGCGCTGACGTTGAGTGGTGTTGTTGAAGTCTGGCATATCGTTGTTTTGGCGCTGGTGTCGGGGTGCGCGAATGCCTTCGATGTACCGACGCGCCAGTCCTTCACCATCGAGATGGTCGGGCGCGAGAACTTGCCGCGCGCGATTGCGCTCAACTCCATCATGTTCAATGCGGCGCGGCTGGTTGGGCCGGCCATGGCCGGGTTGCTGGTGGCAGCAGTAGGCGAGGGCTGGTGCGTGGCGCTGAACGGTGTTTCGTATGTGGCGGTGCTGACCAGTCTTTGGATGATGCGGATCGAGCGCCAACCGGCGCGCGAGCCCAGTCATCCGTTGAGCGATCTGCGAGAGGGCTTTATCTACGTGACGACGCACCGTGAAACGCGGATGCTGCTGGCGTTGCTTGCGAGTTCTAGTCTGTTTGGCACGTGTTACGTGACGCTGATGCCGGTGTTCGCGCGCGATGTGCTGCACGGCAGTTCGGACTCGTTCGGTTATCTGATGGCGGCGATCGGTGCCGGAGCGTTGATGGGGGCGCTGGGTGTTTCGCGCCTGCCGCGCGAGGCGCTGACACGGGTGCCGTTTATGGCCTCGGCGGGTTTCGGACTTTCGCTGATCGCGTTTTCGCAGTCGAATGTGTTGTGGCTGTCGTGGCTGCTGCTGGTGCCGGCCGGCTTTGGCATGATGGCAATGGGGATCGCCACCAACACGCTCATTCAGGGTTCGATTGCCGACGAGATGCGCGGACGGGTGATGGCGTACTATGTGATGGCGTTCATTGGCATGATGCCGATCAGCGCGCTGATTGCGGGCTGGGTTTCGCACTGGATCGGGGCGCCGGACACGCTGGCGATGGGCGGGGCGTTGTGTTTGGCGGCGGCGGGGGTGGCGTATTGGAGGCGGTGAGACTGCGCCGTTCAGTTCAACGCCCACAGATAAGCTGCGGTCGCCGCAAAGCCCAGTGACGTGCGGACGGCATGCAACCAGCCCCAGGTTTTGATCATTGCGCGCGAGGCAGGGCCCGCGTCGTCCTCGGCGATTGCCTTGAGTTTATGGTTCGTGGGCATCATGCCAAAAATCGTATATGGCCAGTTGGCAAGTATCAATGCGCTCCCGACGAGCCAGCGCCAGTCGCGCGTCAGCCATGCAGCGGCAATCCCCAGCACTGCGGAAACGACCGCGAGGCTTCCCTGCATCGCGAAACCGCCGGCGTAGCTTGGCTTCCATTCCTTCAGCAGGTTTTTGTCGTCGAGTTTCAGGCGCGCGGGTTGCTCGGCTACGTTGATGTAGAAAGCGGCGCCGGCAAATGCGGCGGCGAACACGAGAGCGAGTTGTCCGACGAGAATGTTGGAATCCTTGCCTGCTGTTTGCGTTAACTCGGCAAGATGTATTCGGATCCGGCTACTGAGTCTATCGAGGCGCTGTTGGCGTTTGCGTCGGAGACGCGCGAGCGTAGCTCAGTTGCAAAGGTGGGGGGCTTCTGTTGCCCGGCGCCCCCCGAGCCGCGCTTACCTATTAGGCAGCGAGGGCCATTTCATTGTCGTTGGCACCTGTACAGACAGCCCGATAACGGTGAGCCTTGCCGAGCAAAAGCAACGTCTTTACGCGTTCGTCGATGCTATTTCACCCCCAAGGTCTGGGCAGGTTGTCCTGCCCAGATGGTGGAGGCGCCGGGTACCGCCCCCGGGTCCGATCCGTTTATTACACGCGCGTTTATCGCCATAGCCGGCGAACCGGCAGTACCTATATAGGCGCTTCGGGTTAAAAGTTGAAGGCAATTGGGGATGGCGGAAATCAGCCGTTTGGCCAGAGTTGGGGAAATAGTAAGGTCGCGCCCAACTTAGGGACCTGAGAAATGCGCCAGTATCATGAGTTGATGGATCGCGTGCTTCGCCACGGCGTGAAGAAGGCTGATCGCACGGGGACGGGCACGTTGTCGGTGTTTGGGCATCAGATGCGGTTTGACCTCGATGAAGGTTTTCCGATGCTGACGACGAAGAAGCTGCATCTGAAGTCGATCGTGCATGAGTTGCTGTGGTTTCTGAAGGGCGACACGAATGTGCGCTATTTGCAGAATAACGGCGTGCGCATTTGGGATGAGTGGGCGGACAAGAACGGCGATCTGGGGCCGGTCTATGGGGCGCAGTGGCGCTCGTGGCCTGCGCGCGATGGCAGCACGATCGATCAGATCGTCAAGTTGATTGAGCAGATCAAGCGCAATCCGGATTCGCGGCGGCTGATGGTGACGGCGTGGAACCCGGCCGATGTCGACCGGATGGCTTTGCCGCCGTGTCATTGTCTGTTTCAGTTCTATGTCGCCGAGGGGCGGATTTCGTGTCAGCTTTATCAGCGCTCGGCGGATATTTTCTTGGGTGTGCCGTTCAATATCGGGTCTTATGCGTTGCTGACGATGATGGTGGCGCAGGTAACGGGTCTGAAACCAGGCGAGTTCATTCATTCGTTCGGCGACGCGCATATTTATCTCAACCACATCGAGCAGGCCGAATTGCAGTTGACGCGGGCGCCGTATGCTTTGCCGCGCATGGTGATCAATCCCGAGGTCAAGAACATTTTCGGCTTTGCCTATGAGGATTTTCGGCTGGAGAATTATCAGGCTCATCCACACATCGCGGCGGCGGTGGCGGTTTGAGCGGCGGCTTGTCGATCAGGCCGGCACGGGCTTCTGATGCTGTTCTGGTCCGTGCGTTTGTGTGTGAGTTATCCGAGTATGAAAAACTGAGTCATGAGGTTGACGCTTCGGCTGAGACTTTGGCACGAGCGCTGTTTTGCGAGTCGCCCCGCGTTTTTTGCGAAATTGCGGAATGGGATGGGAAGCCTGCGGGCTTTGCGCTGTGGTTCTATAATTTTTCGACGTTTCGCGGTCGGCACGGAATCTATCTGGAGGATTTGTTTGTGCGACCTGCGTTTCGCGGCAAGGGGCTGGGCAAAGCTTTGCTGGTGCATTTGGCGAAGCGGGCGGTGGCAGAAGGTTGTGCGCGGTTTGAGTGGTCGGTGCTGGACTGGAACGCGCCATCGATTGCATTTTACAGTTCATTGGGCGCTGTGGCGATGGATGAATGGACTGGATTTCGCGTGACGGGTGATGTGCTTGTCCGTTTGGCTGAGGCGTAGGGTATGGCGATTGTCGCACTCATCATGGCAATGGATGACACGGGTGTGATCGGGCGTGGTGGCGCTTTGCCGTGGCGCATCCGCGAAGACATGGCATGGTTCAAAGAAGCAACGATGGGCAAGCCCTGCATTATGGGGCGCAAGACTTGGGAAAGTCTGCCCAAGCGTCCGTTGCCGGGGCGGGTCAATATCGTGGTGACGCGAACGCCGGGTTTTGTGGCCGAGGGTGCCGTCGTAGTTCATTCGATGTCTGCGGCGCTTGAAGTTGCGGCTGGCGTCGAGATCATGGTCATTGGCGGGGCGGAGATTTACCAGGCGGCGTTGCCTTTCGCTGGCCGGATTTATCTGACGCGGGTGCACGGGCGGTTTGACGGAGATGTGCGCTTTCCGGCGTTTGATCTGGCGGCGTGGGATGAGACGCAAGTTGGCGTTTATCCTTCGTCTCCTGAACGGCCGATCGGGTACAGTTTCATCATTTTCAATCGAAAGGTTCCGCCACATGAGCGTTCTTGAAATCGCGTCAGGGTTGAAATTTCCCGAGGGTCCGATTGCCATGCCTGATGGCTCTATTATTTTGGTCGAAATCGCGCGCGGAACGCTGACGCGGGTCTGGGGCAACGGCAAAAGTGAGGTGATCGCAGAGCTTGGCGGTGGACCGAATGGCGCGGCGCTGGGGTCGGACGGTGCGGTCTATGTCTGCAACAATGGCGGGTTTGAGTGGCACGATGCGGGTGGGCTTTTGTTTCCGGGCGACAGGTCGCACGATTATTCGGGCGGGCGTATCGAACGTGTGGATTTGAAAACCGGCAAGACCGATCGTCTCTATGAAGCGTGCTACGGCCTGAAGTTCAACGGTCCAAATGATTTGGTTTTTGACCAGCAAGGTGGATTTTATTTCACAGATTTGGGCAAGGCCTATGGGCGCCTGCATGATCGCGGCGCAGTCTATTACGCGACGGCCGACGGCAGGTCTGTGAAGGAGATTGTATTTCCGATTGATCAGCCAAACGGATGCGGGCTGTCTCCCGACGAGAAGACGCTATATGTGGCGGCGTGCCAGACGGGCCGGTTGATGAAATTCGACATTGTGTCCCCTGGAGTACTTGCGCCCGGTCGCGGGGCTTGTGTTTGCGGTATGCCGGGAATGCAGTTATTCGATTCCCTGGCAGTTGAGGCCGATGGGCGGGTTTGTGTGGCGACCATTAAGGCTGGCGGCGGTAGTATAACCGCCATTCAAGGCGATGGCACTTATGAGCAAACGCCGTTTGCCGATCCGCTGGTGACAAATATTTGCTTTGGCGGGAAGGATATGCGTACGGCCTATGTGACATTGTCGGCGACGGGCAAGCTGGTGTCGACGGCGTGGAAGCGTCCCGGCCTGAAGCTGAATTTTTCGGGGTGGTGATCGCCGTGCTGCATTCGGGCGGGTGTTTGTGTGGCGCCGTACGCTTTGAAGCGGAGGGCGCGCCCAAGTGGACTGCATACTGTCACTGTAATTCGTGCCGCAAGCATACGGGTGCGCCGGTGTCGGCGTTTGCAGGCTTTGAGCGCGTTCACGTGCGGTTTACGCGCGGCCAGCTCGCGACCTATGCGTCGTCGCCCGGGGTGAAGCGCGGTTTTTGTTCGACGTGCGGATCGACATTGACGTACGAAGGCGAGCGCTGGGCAAGCGAAGTGCATTTTCATGTGGGTGCGTTTGACCAGCCGCAGGATTTTCCGCCGCAGGGGTACGCATTTCCCGAAGAACGCCTGCCGTGGTTCCACCTGACGGAAACTTAATGCAGCGCAACACGCGCCACGCGTGTGTGCGCTTGCTTACACGCGAAGCAACGACTAAATCCGCACCGTCCATGACGGACTTTTCGAATATTGAAAAAGGAATTCAGAGATGAAACGCATTGTGGCAGGACTGGTTGCGGCAGCTCTCAGCGTGTCGATGGCGATGGCCGCCGATGATCCGATGGCCAGCCGTTACGGCAATACCGTCGTTGCAAAAGGAGCCGACGGCAAAGAAATTGGCCGCACGTATTACAATGCCGATGGCAGCTATACCCGTAAACAGGGCGCGGCCGAATCCAAGGGCACCTGGAAAATGGATGGCGGTAAAATCTGTCTCACACAAACCGAGCCGGCTCCGCCTGCCGCACAAGGGACAGTTTGCCTTCCTTTCCCCGGCGCCAAGAAAGTTGGCGATTCGTGGGAAGTGACTTTGCCTGACGGCACCAAGGCGACGGCAACGTTGCAGCAGGGTCGTCCGTGAGCTGACGATTTGCGTTGACTACCGGGGCTGGCCATTGGGCCGGCCTTTTTTACTCCATGATGATGCGGGGGCCGGGGCGTGTGGTGCCTGTCATTAATTTTTCCGCGATGCGATCGGCCAAGGCCATGAATGCCAGGGCTTGAGGACTTGATGGGTCGCGCGCGGTGATCGGCGTGCCGCCATCGGAGGTTTCACGGATTGCGATGTGGAGCGGAATCTCTCCCAAGAAATCGCAACCGAGTTTGGCTGCCGTCTCCTTGGCGCCACCGTGGCCAAAGATGTGAGACTCGTGACCGCAGTTCGGACAGAAATAAGTGCTCATGTTTTCGATGATGCCAAGCACCGGCACATGCGTGCGCTGAAACATCGCGAGCCCCTTGCGCGCGTCGATGAGTGCGATGTCCTGTGGGGTTGAGACGATGATGGCGCCGGCCAGCGGTACGCGTTGAGCGAGGGTGAGCTGGGCGTCGCCGGTGCCGGGGGGCATGTCGACAACGAGGATATCAAGGGGGGCCCATTCGACGTCATAGATCAACTGCGTTAGCGCTGTCATGACCATGGGACCGCGCCAGATCATCGGCTGGTCTTCGGAAATGAGCGAGCCAATGGAAATGGCTTTGATCCCCCAGGCCTGCATGGGCTGGAGTATTTTCCCATCCCTGGACGTGGGTTTGCCGCTCAACCCCAGCATGCGCGGGATCGAGGGACCATAAATGTCGGCGTCCAGCAGGCCGGTCGCATGACCCAGACGCTGAAGTGCCACAGCCAAATTGACGGCGACCGTCGATTTGCCGACGCCGCCTTTGCCGCTGGCGACGGCAATGACAAATTTTACACCTTCGGGTCCCTGACGATCCTGAAGCTTGGACGCTTTTGCCGGAGCGGCTGGGCTGCGGTGGGCGGTGAGGACTGCAGCCACGGAACGTGCGCCGGGCAGGGCCAAAACTGCCTTTTCGCAAGCATGACGCAGGGGTTCTTTGGCGGGACCTTCATTGCTGTCCACTTCAAGGGCAAAGCTGACGTGCCCGTCCTTGACGACCAGGCCCTGGATCATTCCCAAAGACACAACGTCATTGTTTTTTGCCGGGTCAATGATCGACTTCAGTGCGGCTAATACGCTCTCAGGCGTCAGATTGGACATGCGGATTTCTCAATTGTTGCAGGCCCTTGAAGCAATTCCGAGACGCGCCACATAGGTGAGAGCGCATTGGCCTTGTCAATGGGGCACGAGGTGCGTTGCGTGAATAGGCTTTAGGAACTTATAAACTGCTCTGGACGGTACATCCATTGTGGTTTGTGTCGAGTGATTCGGAATTTCGGGATGTGCTGTTTTCACCAGGTTCTGCACCTGCGTGTTCCTTAGCATGCCTCCCCATTTTGCGTATGAATTCAGATTGAGAGGACGATATGCCCTGGAACGACAATAAAGGCGGAGGCTGGACCCCCGGCGGCGGCGGACGCGGTCCTTGGGGTCAAGGGTCTGGTAATGGCAGCGGCGGCGGGCGCGGTCCAAACATGCGGCCACCCGATCTCGATGAATTGTTCAAGCGCTTGAATGAGTGGCTGAAGCGGATATTCCCGCAGCAAACGCCGCGCGGGGTGATGGTTGCCGGGATCGGCGGCATCGTGCTCGTGGGCTGGTTGTTGACGGGCATACAGATTATCCCGCCGGCCGAACAGGGCATCGTGTTGCGGTTTGGCGAGTTTGTGCAGACGCTTGAGCCGGGATTTCATATTCGACTGCCGGTGCCCATTGAAACGGTGAGCCGGGTCAATGTCGGCGAAACGCGGCAAGTCAACATTGGCTTTCGTGCCTCGGCAGAGGGCGAGCGCGTTTCGAGCAGCAATCCGGCACGAGATAGCTTGATGCTGACAGGCGATGAAAACATCATGCATGTGACGTTTACGGTGCAATGGCAGGTTACCAACGCGCTTGATTTTTTGTTTCAGGTTGAGGAAGTCGAGCATACCGTGGAAGCCGTTGCGGAGAGCGCGATGCGGGAGTTTGTGGGACAGACACCGGTGGACCAAATCATGACGGCCAAACGCGGCAAGATCGAATCGCAGGTGCGCGACACGACCCAGCGCGTCCTGGATGCTTACAAAGCGGGCGTCACCATCATCGGTGTATCTTTGCAGACAACGCAGGCACCGCAAGAAGTCGTCGATGCCTTCAACGATGTGCAAGCGGCGAGTTCGGATCGCGATCGTAAAATCAACGAAGCCCAGAAATACGCCAACACCGTCCTACCTCGCGCCAAGGGCGAGGCGGCAAAAATCGAGCAAGACGCCGACGCGATCAAGCAGCAGGCTATTACACTTGCGAAGGGCGAGGCGCAGCGGTTTGTGTCCGTTTACGACCAGTATAAAAGTTCACCCCAAGTGACGCGTGAGCGGCTCTATATCGAGAACATGCAGCGCGTGCTCTCGAAAGCAAACAAAGTGATATTGGATGGCCGCAATGGTCAGACTGTGCTGCCTTATTTACCGGGACTGGGATTGAGGCCGACACATCCGCCGACGATTTCTCAGCCTGGAACGACAGGGGGCGCGCAATGAACAGATTAACGCTGGCAGGCATTGCTGCCGCACTTTTAGCTTTCTTAGCCTTCAACACGTTTTTTGTAGTGGGTCAGGCGCAACAGGCCTTGGTGTTGGAGCTGGGTAGTCCGGGCCGGGTTATCAAGGAACCGGGGCTTGCGATGAAAGTTCCGTTCTTTCAGAACGTCATTTTTTTCAGCAAACGCGTACTCTTGTTACCTGGTGAGTCGGGGCTGATCATCACGCAGGACCGCAAGAACATCGTCGTCGATGCTTTTGCGCGCTACCGCATTTCAGATCCGCTTCAGTTCTATCGCGCTGTTCGCGGCACGGAAGATATGGCGCGCCAGCGACTGACGCCCATTTTGAATGCGAGTTTACGGCGTGTGCTGGGTGAGCAGCAATTCAAGGCTTTGTTGTCGGGCGAGCGCGGCGTTTTGATGCGTGCCATCCGTGACGAACTGTCCGCAGGTGCGAAATCCTTAGGTGTCGAAATCGTCGATGTGCGCATACAGCGCTCGGACCTGCCGGAGTCGAACTTGACGGCGGTTTTTCAGCGCATGCGCGCTGAGCGTCAGCGGGTTGCGGAAGGGTCGCGGGCGGAAGGCGATCAAAAAGCGCAAGAGTTGCGTAGTGCCGCCGACAAGGAAGCGACTGTGATCAAAGCGACCGCGCAGCAGAAGGCCGATATTTTTCGCGGTGAAGGTGAAGCCGAGCGCAACCGGATATTGGGTGATGCCTATGGGCGCGACCCTGAGTTCTTTTCATTCTACCGGTCGCTGCAGGCGTATGAAGAATCGATGTCGGGCGACACGACAACAATGGTGTTGTCGCCGGACAATCCCTTCTTCAAATATTTCCAGAAAGGCCAAACCGGCGGGCGGTAACGCGCCCGCTGCGTGGTTTGGCGGCGCAAGGGAGCGGTGGTGTTGAGGCTGTTGCGTGCCGCTCTTGCGGCGAAGCTTTTGCTGGTTTGTGGTGTGGCCGATGCGCGGCCAGTTCCTGAAAGCTTTGCAGGACTGGCGCAGATGCTTTCACCCGCGGTGGTAAACATTGCTGCTGAAAAGCCGCGCGCCGCCGATGGCAGAGAGGCGCGCTCGTTAGGCTCTGGCTTTGTGATAGATGCGAGCGGTCTGATCGTGACAAACAATCATGTCGTTGAAGGTGCAAGCGCAATTTATGTGGGCTTTGCCGATGGCAGCCGACGGGCGGCCAAAATTGCAGGCCGGGACAAGAAAAGCGATATCGCGCTTCTGCGTGTCGATTCGGATAAGGTATTGACTGCGGTTTCATTCGGCGATTCAGACTTGGCGAGAGCTGGCGATTGGGTTCTTGCAATCGGCAATCCGTTCGGTCTGGGCGGGAGTGTTTCTGCGGGCATCATCAGCGCGCGCAACCGGCAGCTCGATAGCGAGCACTACGACGATTTCATCCAAACGGATGCGGCGATCAACCAAGGAAGCTCGGGCGGCGCGTTGTTTGACATTGAAGGCCGGGTTGTCGGTGTGACTTCGTCGCTGATTTCACC
>JANOFD010000747.1:0-4473 GCA_031413455.1 Rhodobiaceae bacterium | reverse complement strand
CTCATGGTCCAGGCCGACCGCATCGCCGCAACCATCGCCACAGGCGATCACGGCCGCAGACGGGTGGGCCAGGGTGATGCCTTCTGGCAGTTCCGCCGCTACCGTGACGAAGATCCGTCAATGGCCATTGACTGGCGGCAGTCGGCCAAGTCGCAGCATCTCTTTGTCCGCGAACGCGAATGGTCTGCGGCGGCCAGCGTCTGGATCTGGCGCGATGCCTCACCCTCGATGCACTACAAGTCACACGTCGCAACCGGGACCAAGATTGAGCGTGCGACGGTGCTCGCATTGGCCTTTGCCTCGCTGCTGGTGCGCGGTGGCGAACGCGTGGGAGAACTGGGCGGCTCCGGCCCGGCGTCGATCGGCCGCCAGGCGTTGAACCGCATCGCGTTGAATTTTTCACTGAACCCGAGCACGCGCGAAAGCGTACCGCGCCTCGTCGTAGTGCCACGCTTTTCCCAGATCATATTGCTCAGCGATTTTCTCCAGCCACTCGACAATATTTTGACAGTGCTGCGCCACTACGGAGCGCTGGGTGTGCGCGGCCATCTCATTCAGGTCCTCGACCCCGCCGAAGAAGACCTGCCCTTTGATGGCCGCACCGAGTTCGAAGACGTTGCATCGCAAACACGCATGCTCGCCCGGCGCGCCGAAACATTGCGCGACGCCTATCGCGACCGGCTGCAGGGCTTGCGCAGCGAACTGGGTCAAGCTTGCCGCCGTCAGGACTGGACCTTTGCCACCCATCGAACTGATCGCCCGGCGCAAAGCGCACTGCTCGCCGCCTACGCGGCATTGGCGGCGCACCGCCCCTTCGAGATGAGGTAGGCGCCAGGTGTCAACAATTGGCCCGCTCGCGTTTGGTGCTCCTTGGGTTCTCTTCGGGCTCATTGTTCTGCCGGTGATCTGGTGGCTGCTGCGCGTGACACCACCAGCCCCCAAGCGCGTTCCTTTCCCGGCCGTCCGTCTTTTGCTCGGCCTGAAGCAAGGCGAGGAAACACCAGCACGCACGCCATTGTGGCTGCTCATTTTGCGCGTGACCCTTGCAGCCCTCATCATCTTTGCCCTCGCCGACCCCTATCTCAATCCACAAACCGCAGGCCTGAAATCAAGTGCCGTCGTCGTCGTGATCGACAATGGCTGGGCCGCAAGCGCCCGCTGGGATGACCGTGCCGGTGCGATGCAAACATTGGCCTCCGAAGCAGAGCGCGACAACCGCCCCCTCGTCGTCGTGCCCACGGCGTTGAGCGATGCCGCAGTCCAGTTAAGACCAATGTCGGGCGCTGAAGCCCAAGGCGCCGTAAAATCCGTCGCCCCCCAACCCTTCGGCGTCGATCGCGCCAAAGCGCTGGTCGCTTTGCAAAAATTGAACCTCAAGAACAACCCGGATATCATCTGGTTGACCGATGGACTTGAAGATGGCAACGCCGCCGCATTCGCACGCGGGCTATCGGCAATCGGTGAATTGCGCCTGATGACCGACAGCCCCTTGAACACCGCGTTGGGCTCGACCCTGCCCAGAGTCGAAGGCAACGCTCTGATTTTTCGCGTCATCCGTGGCAACAGTAAAGGCGAGATGACCGCAAAATTGCGCGCCACCGGATCGAGTGGCCGCTATCTCTCATCGCATGACTTCACTTTGAAAGATGGTGAAGTCAGAACGGACGTTAAACTCGAGCTCGCAACCGAACTTCGCAATGACCTCGCCCGCGTCGAAATTGCAGACCATCAATCGGCCGGAGCAACAGTCTTGATCGACGAGCGTTGGCGCCGCAGGCCCGTCGGCCTCGTCTCGGGCCAATCTGTTGATGCAGCCCAGCCTTTGCTGTCTGATCTATTTTATCTGGATCGCGCCCTTCAGCCCTTTGCCGAGTTGCACCAGGGCAAGATCGCCGACCTGGTAACTGCCGGGCTCTCCGTCCTCGTCCTCACCGACGTCGGACACATCGTCGGCGCAGACAAGGCTGCGGCAGCGCAATGGGTTTCGCGCGGCGGTGTGCTGATCCGTTTTTCGGGCCCAAAACTCGCAGCGCAAAGCGACGATCTCATTCCCGGTAAGCTGCGCACTGGTGGACGTCTTCTGGGCGCCTCAATGTCATGGGAAAAACCCCAAGCGCTCAGCGCTTGGCCTGAAGACAGCCCCTTCGCCGGCCTGCCCATCCCTGAAGACGTCACCATCAAGCGTCAGGTGTTAACTGAACCTGGCACCGGCAACGATGTGCGAACCTGGGCCCAGCTCGCCGACGGCACGCCGCTGGTCACAGCAACCCAACGCGACAAGGGTTGGGTTGTTTTGTTTCATGTCACCGCAAACACCTCGTGGTCGTCCTTGCCGCTTTCTGGGCTTTTCGTCGACATGATCCGGCGCGTGATTGCCCTGTCGGCTGGCATCTCTGGCGATGACGGCACCACGAACGCCGTGTCGGTGCCCCTCGTCCCCGCAGAGACGCTGGACGGCTTTGGACGATTGGGAGCCCCATCGGCATCAGCATCGCCATTGCGCGCTGCGGATTTCGAAACGGCAACGCCAGGTCCCCCGCACCCGCCCGGTTTTTACGGCGACGGCGGCGTCCGGCGTGCCTTTAATCTGTTCAGGCATGACGCCACACTAACGGCGCTGCCTACTCTGCCTTCCGGTATCCAAACCGCCGAATTTGGCTTACGCCAGGCCGCAGAGCTCAAATATGTGGTGATGGCCATAGCGATAGCATTGGCATTGGTTGATTTGATCGCTGGCCTCTTTTTACGCGGACTGATTGCTCCGCCGCGCCTGAGGCTGAGACCGGTTGCAAACATTCTCATTGCAGCAATCGTCATCGGCTTTATCGCTTCGCCCTCCAGCGCCGACGACAATTTCGCTCTCAAAGCTACCCTCGACTACCGCTTGGCTTACGTCCTGACCGGCGATCCCGAAGTCGACGCGATGAGCAAAGCTGGCCTTTCCGGTTTGACGAATGCACTCAAGGAACGCACCGCCGTCGAGCCCGGCGAACCCATGGCACTCGATGTCGAGTCCGATGAACTCGCCTTTTTTCCGTTCATTTATTGGCCGGTCACCAACAATCAGGCCCAGCTCTCAGCGGCGGCGCTCGCAAAAGTTGACTTCTTCATGCGCAATGGTGGCACGATCATCTTTGACACCCGCGACCAGGATACGGCCATGCCGCTCGCAACCGGAAGCGCCGCCCGCGGCTCCGCCATTTTGCGCCGCCTTCTTGCCGGCCTCGATATACCGCCTCTTCAGCTCTTGACGCAGGAACATGTGCTTTCGCGTACGTTCTATCTCCTGCGCGAGTATCCGGGCCGCTGGGCCTCTGGCCGCGTCTGGGTCGAAGCCAAGCAAGCCTCCGATGATGGCTCGACTTCCACAACCGCATCAGACGGCGTCTCACCGATCATCGTCGGCGCTGCGGACTGGGCTGCAGCCTGGGCAAAAGATAATGACGGCCGCGCCCTGGCGGCCGTTGTGCCGGGCGGAGAGCGTCAGCGTGAAATCGCGATGCGTTTTGGCATCAACCTGGTGATGTACAATCTGACCGGCAATTACAAAGCCGACGCCGTGCATACGTCCCATATTCTAGAACGTCTGGGGCAATAGCGCGTGGCCCTCGACGTCGTCTTTGTACCCCACCTGTCGCTCATCACACTGCTCGCACTTACAGTATTGTCCGTTGCCATTGTCGGCGCCGGACTATTGCTGCGCGCCCCTGGGACCGCGTGGCGGGCAGTGGCAATGGCTGCCGCATTGTTGGTTGTCGCCAATCCCGCAATCGTCGAAGAAAAACGCAGTGGTCTGCCTGATGTGGCGGTGATCGTCGCCGACCATAGTCAAAGCCAGGCCATCGGCGATCGCTCAAAAGCGGTCACTGATGCGGTTGAAAAATTGCGCGCCAAACTCGGCGTACACAAGGACCTGGAAGTTCGAATTATCACGGTCACGGAAAATCGCGGCCGCGCAAGCGATGGCGGTACCGCACTTTTCGGACCGCTGGCCGAAGCACTTGCCGATGTACCGCCTGATCGCGTCGCAGGCGCCGTGCTGGTCACCGACGGCCAGGTTCACGATGCCCCTACTGGCACCGCCGCCAACTTGTCCTATCCACTCCATGCGCTGTTGACGGGCGAATCCAATGAAAAGGATCGCAAGCTCACCATCCAGCAGGCTCCGCGCTTTGGCATCGTCAACGAGCCCTTGAAATTCACCGTGCGCGTGGATGATTTCGGGTCTTCAACGCCAACCACCGCCGAACTCGAAATACGCATTGACGGCGAAATCGTTCTCCACCAGACGGCCAAGACCGGTGAAAGCACGATCCTCCAATTGCGCCTGCCGCATGGCGGCGAGAATGTCATCGAGATTGCCGCAGGCCCCGGCCCCAAAGAATTGACCCTGCTCAACAATCGCGCCGCGGTCGTTGCTACCGGCATTCGCGATCAACTGCGTGTGTTGCTGGTCTCGGGCAAGCCGCTCGA
>JANOFD010000746.1:0-1808 GCA_031413455.1 Rhodobiaceae bacterium | reverse complement strand
GCCAGCCCCCCGCCATAAGGGTAATAGACCCCTCCCGTCCCACCCGTGGCAATTGACAGCCGGAGTTTCGACGCCGCCAGCGCCCCGCCTGCAACAATTGAAGCCATCACCACCAAAGCTATCGTCAGAAGAATTCTGTTGGACATTGTTTGATCCTAGAATACGCAATTGACTAGCGCAAATCGGCGTTGTGACCCATAGCACCATGATCAGAATCACCGACTCAATCAGCATCAGCGAAGACGAAATACAGGAAACCTTCGTCCGCGCCTCTGGCCCCGGCGGCCAAAACGTCAACAAGCTCTCGACGGCTGTCGAACTGCGCTTCGACGTTCGCCGCTCGCGCAATCTACCTGACGACGTCTCGATCCGCCTGCAAAAACTCGCAGGCCGCCGCCTGACAAAAGACGGCATTCTGGTCATTGATGCCCAACGCCACCGCACCCAGGACCGCAACCGGTCAGATGCCCTGGAACGCCTGGTCGCCCTCATCCGCGAAGCGACTCATGTCCCCAAGCCGCGCAAGAAAACAAAACCCTCCCGCGCCGCCCGTGCCGAACGCGTCGAACACAAGGTCCATCGCGGCAAGGTCAAGCGCCAACGCAGTGGCAAACCCGACCTCGATTAAGTGCGCCCCACGCGCTAAGGTACCTCAAACACACGGGAGCCTCCACCATGACGACCTCAACCGATTTCCTGGTCAGCCGCAAAAGCCTGCACGAAACGAAATTCGTCGAAACGCCTTTGGTGCTGAAACCCGGTCAAGCGCTGGTCAAGATCGACCGCTTCGCCTTCACCGCCAACAACGTCACCTACGGCGCCTTCGGCGATGCGATGATGTACTGGAACTTTTTCCCCGCGCCCGAAGGCTGGGGCCGCGTGCCGGTCTGGGGCTTCGGCGACGTGATCGAGTCGACGCATTCCGGCGTGAAAGTTGGAGAACGCATCTACGGCTATCTCCCGATGTCGACGCACCTCATCATCGAACCCGCGCGCGTCACGCCGCATGGCTTTTTCGACGGCGCCGCCCATCGCCAGAAAATGTCACCGGTCTATAACAACTATCTGCGCGTCGCAGGCGATCCCGCTTACGACAAACGGCGTGAAGCCGAACAGGCCCTCCTGCGCCCGCTGTTCATGACCTCGTTCTTCATCGATGATTTTCTTGCAAACAACGATTTCTTCGGCGCCCGCGAAGTCGTGATCTCAAGCGCCTCGAGCAAAACCTCTCTGGCACTCGCCAACCTGCTCCACGCCAATCGCCGCGGCCAAGTCGCTGTTGTTGGTCTGACGTCGAAATCGAACACGGCCTTCGTCGAAAAGACAAAATACTACGACCGCGTTGTCGCCTACGACACCATCGCCCAGAGCCCGCACGACACCAGCGCCGTCTTCGTCGATATGGCCGGCAACGCAAATGTCCGAGCGAGCGTGCACGCGCATTGGAACCAGAACCTGAAATACAGCTGCTCCGTCGGTGCCACGCATTGGGACCAAATGTCGGCGCCCGGCGCGCCCCTGCCCGGTCCCAAACCCACGCTCTTCTTCGCCCCCGATCACATCAAACAACGCACCCAGGACTGGGGCCAGGCCGGCGTCGAACAGCGCACCGCGCAAGCGTGGAAGGCCTTCATCACCTCAGTTGACAGCTGGATGAAAATCACCCCGGGCAAAGGCCGCGCCGAAGTCGAACGCGTCTACCGCGATACTGTCGACGGAAAAGCGAGACCTGAAGAAGGTCACATGCTATCGCTTTAGGGTGCGTTTGGGGGAACGGTATGCGTTGGTTGATCGGACTTACAGTGGCC
>JANOFD010000745.1:0-3460 GCA_031413455.1 Rhodobiaceae bacterium | reverse complement strand
CAAAGCGCATACCCGCTTCGTGCCCTGTTCCAGTGTTCAGTTATGCCGCAGCTTTCGCCACCCGCGCCCTGCCCCGCGCCATCTCGCGCTTTAACTCGGCGCAATAGATGTCGAAATTCAACTGCTGCGTATGCCGCCGTGACTTGTAGTGCCCTCCAATGTCACGTGCCTCGTCACGCCGGATTGTCTCTTCCATTTCCGCAACGGACGGCAATGCGCATTCCCCGGCAAGTATCGCCGACACCCACTTCGCCTGCTGTTCCGCAAAATTCACCAGCGTCGGCAAGGGCTGCGCCAGACCCATGAAAAACAGGTTGGGGATGCCGGGCTTCCAGATCCGCTTGAACAGCGCCACATGATTGTCAGTAACCTCAACAACCGAGCGGTCGAGAAACGGAAATGAAATATTGTACCCGGTCGCATAGATGATCGCATCGATCTCCTCCACCGATCCGTCGTCAAAGCGCACGCGCTTGCCCATAAGTTCGGCAATGTTCGGCTTGACCGCAATGTCCCCGCAACCAACCCGCGTCAGGAATTCCCCTGACACCGATGGATGCGCATCCGCCGGATGATGGGCAGGCTCCGGCAGGCCGTAATCCTTCATATGCCCAACAGCCTTGACAATCATCCGCTTGACCAGCGCACGCATGAGCCAACGCGGCATCCATCCCGGCATGACGCCTTTGTCCGGCACCTGACCGTTAATGTACTTGGGAAAAATCCAAACCCCGCGCCGCGCCGCAACAAACAGCCTCTCTGCAATGGGCTTCTGCGACAGCTCCGACGCGATATCCATCGCGCTGTTACCCATGCCCACCACCAGAACCCGCTTGCCGCGCATGTCGAACGGCGCAAACGGATCGAGGTATCTGTGGCTGTGGAAACTGACGCCGTCGAACGTCCCCGGAAAGGCCGGGATGTTTTCGTCCCAGTGATGCCCGTTCGCTACTGCCAGCGACCCATACTCCCGCACCTCACCCGTCGACAGCGTCACCCGCCATGTCTTGTCCGCCTTCAGTTCAGCGCGCACCACTTCAGTATTGAAGGTAATCTTCGGCCGCAGCCCGAAACTGTCTACATAGGCATTGAAATAGGCAAGCACCTGCGCGTGATGCGGATAGTCCGGAAACTCAGCCGGGATCGGCAGATCCTCGAACTGCATGCGATACTTTGAGGTATCGATGTGCAGCGACTGATAGCACGCTGACCGTCCATTCTTGTTCCTGAAGGCCCAGTTGCCACCCACCTGGTCCGACATCTCAAAGCAGTCGAACGCAATGCCGCGATCAGCCAGTGCCTTCGCGGTTGTAAATCCCGAGCATCCGGCGCCAATGATGCATACCTTGCCTGTGGTTGACATAAACTACTCTCGATCGTGGTTTGAATACCCTGGCAACCTAGCGTTTGACCGCCTTCTTCGGAAGCGCCTGCACACCACCCATAAACAGCGCCGTCGCGAATTTCGCTGCGTCTTCCGCGCTGAGATCGCTGCGCAGGACCAGGTGATTTGCCACTTCAAAGGCAACCCCAACAATCGAAGCCATCAACAGATCAGCGTCAGCGGCGGGAACAACGCCGTTGGCAATGGCAATCTCCAAATCAGCACGCAGTTCGTCAAAGCCCGCGATAACTTCCGGTGTATCGATGCGCACCCTTTGCAAATCGGGATTTCGCCGCATCGTCGCAAACGTTGTGTGATCGTTTTTGACAAAATCAAAAAATGTCCTGAACGACCCCGAGACAAACTCTTCGAAATTCCGCGCTCTGATGCGTTCGGCCCGCAAGCGTGGCCGCACCCGCAGTGCCGTTTCGTCTTGCAGCGCCTGAAACACTTCTTCCTTCGATTTGAAGTAGTTGTAAAAAGTCCCCGACGCCAGTTCTGTCGCCCGGATGATGTCGCGCACCGTCGTCGCGCCATACCCCAGTTCCGCAAATACGATGCGCGCGGCATCGATGATGGCTTGACGATTGCTGGCTTTCGTCTCTTCGCGCTTTCCACGCGCCCGCGCGTCCAACTCGATGCTCATGCGTCCACCAGGGGTTTGACATTTGGCCTGACGACACGCGGTGGCACCGGCAGCGCAAAACCATGCGCCGCCGCACGCTTTCGCCCTTGCGCAAGCTCGCGCCGCAGATCGTAGGTATACTCGCCGCAATTGATCTGAATGGTATGCCGGGGCGTCGACACATACCCCGCCTTCGACCGCGCGAACATTTCAATGCGTTCGCCATTCAAGGCCGCGGCCGGTGGCAACGCATACTGACCCGTCAGATACTGAGCAATAAACTTTGCCTGTTCTTCGGCTATCGGCATCATCGCACACAAGGGTTGCACCAGCGCCAGGAAAAACAGATTTGAGAACCGTGGATCAATCATCCGCTTCCACAACGCAATGTCGTTACCCGGCGCCGAAATGAACCCTTCCTCGAAAAACGGAAATGAAATCTTGTATCCAGTGCACCAGATGATGACATCAATATCTTCAAGTGTGCCATCAACGAAGCCGACTTGCCGGCCCCGCAAGTCCTTGATGTTCCCCTTGGGTTTGATATCACCCGATCCAACGCGGATATAGAGCTCCTGGCTGACCGCCGGATGCGTCGACAAGAGCGGATGATCAGGCTTGGGCAGACCATACTGTTCCGGCCGTCCGGCAGTCGCGGCCAACTGCCTCTCGGCCAGCCAACGGAACAACTCCAAGGGCATCCTGCGCTGCCACCATGGCGGATCCTGGGAGGGGTGCACCGTTTGCGCGTCCAGAACCTTCCCGGCCGTGTATTTCGGAATCACCCAATAGCCACGGCGTTGGGACAGATACACATTCTTTGCCACGCCCTTGCGGCCCAACTCGCACGCCACATCCAGCGCCGAATTACCAAACCCAACCACCAGCACATTGCGCCCAACGCAACTGACCGGATCAAACGGATCGATATAATGATGCGAATGAATCTGTTTGCCGTCGAACCGGCCGGGAAACATCGGCTCAGGCCATCGTGGGTCCCAGTGGTGACCATTGGCAACAATCAGCGCATCGTAAAGCCGCTGCTCGCCGCTGTCGAACACCACCTTCCACAAACCATCAGCCGTCTGCTCCGCGCGTGTGACCCCGGTATTGAACAAGATGCGATCGCGAATGCCGAAGTGATCGATGTAGGAGTCAAAATACTGGGCGATCTGCGCATGATGCGGATAGTCGGGAAAACTCCTGGGCAACGGAAAATCCGAATACGCCATCTTGTCGCGCGAAGTATTGATGTGCAGCGACCGGTAGGCCGACGACATTTGATTTGTGTTCTTGAACACCCAATTGCCGCCAACCCGATCTGACTTCTCGATGCAATCGAACGGCACGCCTGCACCCGCAAGCACTTTCGCCGCCGCAATGCCACTCGACCCCGCACCGATGATGCACGTGTTAGGAAGGCGCGGATCGGCCCCGCGGGGTGATAGGGG
>JANOFD010000744.1:0-1150 GCA_031413455.1 Rhodobiaceae bacterium | reverse complement strand
CTCGAAGCCGAAGGCGCAAAGGTTCAGAAGAACCAGATCGTCCTCGACAAGCCGATCAAGGCAATCGGCCTCTACGAAGTCCGCGTGCAGCTCCACCCCGAAGTCGCGGTGTCCGTAAAGGTCAACGTCGCGCGTTCGCCGGCTGGCGCTGTTTCGCAAGCGTTTGGGGTAGCAAACAAGAGGACTAGGATATGTCGATCAACTTGAATCGCCGCGCGGTTTTCATGGGTGCCGCTGCGGTGACGCTTGCAGGATTAGGTGCCGGTGTTTGGCACGTTGCCGCGCGCGCCGCGACGGGCAAGCCCGCCATCGGCACCTGGGGATTTGATCCCGCCGTGATGGACCGCTCGGTGAGCCCTGGCGATGATTTTTTCCGCTTCGGTGGCGGCACATGGATGAAGACAACGCAAATTCCGGCCGACCGTTCGCGTTGGGGTTCATTCAATATGCTCGCCGCGCAATCCGAGGACGATGTGCGCGGTGCGATAGAAATGGCCGCGAGCGGGCCGATGCCTGCCGGGTCGGTGGCGCGCAAGGCCGTCGACTATTTCAGAAGTTTTAACGACGTGGCTTCGATTGAAGCGAAAGGTCTTGAGCCGGCGAAGGCCGATCTGGCGCGGATTGCGGCTGTGCAAACCCATGAGGACATTGTCCGGCTTGCGGCCGAGCGCGATTTCCGCGCGAGTTTGCCCATTGGCATGGGCGTCAGTCTGGATGCGAAGCGCCCGGATGTTTACATCGTGTCGGTCTCGCAGTCCGGGCTGGGGATGCCTGACCGTGACTACTATCTGAAAGACGATGCGAAATTTGCCGGCACGCGCGCCAAGTATCGCGTCTATGTCGAGACAATGCTGAAGCTTGCCAACTATCCTGACGCCGGTGCCAGTGCCGATGCCGTCCTTGGCATTGAGCGCCTGATTGCCGAGCAGCACTGGCCGCGCGACAAGTCGCGTAATCGCGATCTTACGTACAACCCGAAGGCGCGAGCCGATCTTGTAGGCGTGGCGCCGGAGTTTCCGTGGGTCGTGGCGATGGAATCTTTTGGCGCGCCGGCGCAGGATTTTTTTATCGTGGCGCAAGTCGATGCCGTTCGGGCGCTGGCGAAATTGTTTCGTGGTACGAAAATCGAAACTTGGCGCGCTTATCTGAC
>JANOFD010000743.1:0-1210 GCA_031413455.1 Rhodobiaceae bacterium | reverse complement strand
ACTTCCTGTGATGAAAGAGCGGTTGCAATTGAAGGGGGCGATGAGGGACACTGCGGCGAAATCACCTCAAGCTGACGGAGCTCTCGATGACCATCACGATTTACGGCGCGCCACTGTCGCCCTTCGTGCGCAAGGTGCGGGTGGTGCTCGCCGAAAAGAAGCTTGAGTATAAGCTTGATCCGGTTTCGCCGTTCGCGCTGCCACCGGGGTTTGACGACATCTCACCGCTGAAGCGCATTCCCGTGATGCGCGATGACAGCGAAGGGCCAGATGCTGTTCTTGCCGATTCCTCGGCGATCTGCGCCTATCTGGAGCGCAAGCATCCGAGCCCGGCACTCTATCCTGTGAAGGCCTTTGAATATGGACGGGCGCTGTGGTTCGAGGAATATGCGGACTCTGATTTTGTGGCGACAACGGGGCTTGGAATGTTTCGCGCGGTTGTCGTCAACAAGTTGATGAAGAAAGATGCGGATACGGCATTGGCCACGGACACCTGGGAAAACAAGGTGCCGCGCTTTCTCGAGTACTATGAAAAGGAACTTGGCGCGCGTGCATATTTTGCCGGTGACAGCTTTGGCATTGCCGACATCGCCGTTGCGTCCCCGTTCGTGAACGTGGCGCACGCAGGGTTCGCGCCGGACGCTGCTCGCTATCCAAATCTCGTGCGCTTTCTTAAAGCGACGCTGGCGCGGCCTAGTTTTGCGGCTTGCATCGAGGGTGAGCGCAAGGCGCTGGCGTCGTTGGGGCTGACCTACGCGTTGTAATTTTCCTGTTGCAGTATGGTGAGGGTATCGTGCGGAAGATTTTGTTGGCGTCCTTGTCGGCTGCGGCCGCGATTTGTGCGGGAGTTGCTATGGCCGAAGATGTCGATCCGTTTCAGTGGCTGGAAGAGGTTGAGGGCGAAAAGCCGCTGGCCTGGGTGCGGGCACAGAACGAGCGCTCGCTGAAACTGCTGCAGGCCGACGCGCGTTATGGCGACCTGGAGAGCAAAGCGCTGGCGATTCTGGAAGCCAAGGACCGCATTCCTTCGCCGGGCTTCAGGGCGGGACAGGTTTACAATTTCTGGCAGGATGATGTGAACGTGCGCGGGCTCGTCCGGCGCACGTCAGTCGAAGAGTATCAGAAAGCGTCGCCGTCCTGGGATGTGGTTCTTGACGTTGACGCGCTGTCAAAAGCTGAAGGCGCGAACTGGGTTTACAAGGGGGCTGGG
>JANOFD010000742.1:0-1288 GCA_031413455.1 Rhodobiaceae bacterium | reverse complement strand
AACAGGGTCCAAGCGCCTTGCTCGAGGAGTCTGATGGTCCACGATGGATCGCTCTCGGTGAGCGTGTTCTCCATCCCAAAGCGCACCGACCGGGGCGCAATCTGGGCGAAGTAATCCGCTTATGAGGGGACACAGCGTCTATTTTTTTCCGAGCTCGCGGGCGAGTTCGTTGACGGAGAGTTTGAGTTCGTGGGTGCCTTGCGCGAGGGCGTGGACTTCGGTTTCCAGACGCGCGAGGCGCTCGCCGGTGACCGTCGAGTGTTCTATCGTTTGCACGCGGCGCGACAGGTCAGAGGCCCACCAGAGGGCTGCGATGCTGGCACTGGCGAGATAGACGGCCGTTGCGGGGCCGAAGAATTTTTCCAGGATCATGGGCGGTAGACCCTTCTGTCGAGTTCGATGTGGGGGCCGTCCTTGAAGTCGCGCCAGTCGCCGCCCCAGGCGATGGCGATGCCGAGTTCTTGCGCCGCCTCCTTGAAATTGCGGGCGATGGCGCGGAAGGGTGGCCACTTCCAGGTGATCTCGCCGCCAATGATGGGGGCGAAGTCGATGGCGTGGCCGGTGAGATGGCGCGAGTTGAAGGTCTGTGAGGCGCCCGATTCCACCAGTTCACGCTGACGGCGCATCGAGCGCACACCTTCGGTGACGATGAAGTCGATGGGCGTATGCTCGGCGGCGCGCATGACGACGCGTCTGAGATCGGGATGGATGCCCTGGAGTTTCTTGAGGCTTTGGTCGTTGAGTTTCATTGTGGTTTCCTTGTTTGAGCGGTTGAACAGGTTTGGAAAGAAAGAAAAATTCACCGCAAAGACGCAAAGACGCGAAGAAGGAAAGAAAGAAATTGAACCACCAAGAACACCAAGACACTCTTGGAAATACGCGCGCGCGAGCCGCGCATTCCGATCCATCGCACCGGCGCTTCGCGCCAAAGACAAGACGCCATGCTCTTGGTGTCCTTGGTGTTCTTGGTGGTTCAATCTGCTTTTTTCTTCGCGCCTTTGCGTCTTCGCGGTGAAACTCTTTTTTTATGGCGGCTCGCCTCCCCCGCCTCCGCCGCCTCCCCCGCCGCCGCTGCCGGTGTCCTGGAGGGTGAAGGTGAAGGTGGCGAGGATGGTGTTGGCGTCTGTGAGGTTGGTGAGGGTGGCGGTGCCTGACCATGTCGTCAGATCGGCGGCATTGGCGAAGGCGTAGTGCAGGGTTTGCGCGTTGGTCAGTGTGACGTCGATGGTGTTGCTCGCCGTGCCCTGGTTGACGAGCGCGCCATCGCGCCAGGCATCGACGGTGCGTT
>JANOFD010000741.1:0-10135 GCA_031413455.1 Rhodobiaceae bacterium | reverse complement strand
CCGCGAAGCCGCGAAGGGCGCGAAGGGTTTCGTACTCTGCTTCGCGCCCTTCGCGTCTTGGCGGTGAAACTATCTTGCCGCCTTGCAAACGCGAAGCTTTTCCTGGGAGCGCGGGCATCCCTGTCCGCTCTCGATGCATTTTTTGCCCACTGCAGATGCTTGCACCAATCGACGTCTTCTTATATTGCATCGGTGTGCGCAAGCATCGTTGCGCTTGACGTATGGAGTGATCTACTTGGAACATGTGATCCAGCTACATATCGAGAAACTGCCAGAGGGCGTGTACCTGGCGACGAGCGACGATGTTCAGGGCCTGGTTGCGCAAGGCCGCACAATACAAGAGACCATCGAAATCGCGCGTGACGTGGCCAGGAAGCTGATCGAAGCGCAGACCAATGCCGCGCCACTGACGCCGGCGAAAGAGGTCTTCGACTATCCGCTGATCGTTGCCACCTAATGGGGGCCACCTAATGGAGGCGCTGGCGGGCTTTCGCTATCGCGACATCATCAAGCGCTTAAAGCAACTCGGCTTTGTGTTTCATCGCCAAGCCGTTGGCTCGCATGAAATCTGGTTCAATCCAGCGCTCAACCGCTTCACCACCATTCCAAACCACCCCGGGGACATGCCTGAAGGCACTCTCCGTGCGATCCTCAAGCAAGCCGACATCGACGCCGAAACCTTTCTGAAGAAGCAGTGATGGAAGTCGGAAAAATGAGACCCGAGTCGAGGGGAGGCCAACCGGAACTTTAGCGGTGTAAAATCATTACGTGTCCCCACAATTACCATTGCCGTCGAAGATCATCCGGGCGCCGCCCGCGTCCGTCCGGAGATCGGCGAGGGCGTGCGCCTGACCGTTCATGGACGTTATGTCGTTATCTATCGAGTTGAGGGCGACGATGTCGTGGTCTTGCGCGTGCGGCACGGCGCCCGCAATACCGGCGCAATGCGTTTGGAGGATTAGTGCAAGTGCGGTAGCCAGGCTATGGAGCGCCGCTCACAATCTATCGACAACAGAGACCTCTCTGACCTCGATTCTTGATAGACATTCGCTGCCGGGCGGCGTTAGCCTTGCGTAAGTGAGGCACCGATGAACACATTGCTGGACTTATGGCTGGACTTATGGACACGGATAAACGAGCTTTTCGCGCCAATCGCCGATGGCGTTTTGACGATAAAGAATGCGCCGGTTTTTGTCGTCGGCGGTTTGGTCGTGGGCGGCGTGGCTTGGTTTTGGTCCCGCTTGAATGCCTCAGCCGTGATCAAACGGCAAGACGAGCGTCTCGCGCGCGTCATACGCGCAGCGATGGAAAAGTCCGAAAACGAGCTCGCGGAGAGAAACCCGTCCAATGCGCCGACGGTCGCACCAGGCGCCCCTGGCGGTCCGCGCGAGGAATTGCGCAATGCGCTTGAAAAATTACTAACCAGCGACGACCCACGCGGCGCCGAGGTCGCGCACCTTGTCACAGAGGGCAAGACAGAACGCGCCGCAACCGTCTCGCGCGCGATCGCGGAAGACTCCGAGGCCGTTCTGGCCCAGCTCGAAGCGAGCGCCAATGACGCCCGCAAGGCGGCTGCGCAGAAATGGCGGTATGCCGGCGCTGTCGCATTCCTGAGCGCGACGAAGGATGCGGTCGAAGCTTACGAAAAGGCCCACGCGCTCGATCCTGATCACATCGCCACACTCTTCAATCTCGCCCAGCTCTACATGCGCATGGGCAAATTCGATGAAGCCGCTGCGTATTTCACAAAGCTATCGCAGGATGGCCACAACTCTTTTGAAGATCGTTATTTTCAGGCTTCAGCGCTCAGCGGCCTCGGAGTGATAAGCCAGACTCGTGGAAATTTCACGGAAGCCGACACCTTCTACCGCCGCGCGATCGCGATATTCGTGGAAATCGGCGCCGGCGATGGCCAAGCCAATCAACTCCTCAACCTGTCTTCCCTGCATTACTTGCTCGGGGATCTCGACGGTGCGGAGCAGATGGCGAATCAGGCGTTCGCCTACTACGAAGCGGCGCAGTTGGATGGCGGCATGGTCCATGCGCTCAACGCGCGCGGCGTGGCGGCGATTGGTCGCGACAACATCCCTCTTGCCGAGGCGATGTTCGAGCGCGCGCTCGGCAAATGCGAAAAGCTAGGGTGGCGTGAAAGTCAGGCAAACATGCTTCTCAATCTGGCCTTCGTCGCCCGCCTCAATAACAAGTTCGACCTCGCCGTATCGCGATGCCGAGAATCCATCGACATCAGCACCGCACTTAAAAGCCCCGAGTCCGTGGCAGCAGCGCAGGTCAATATGGGCGCGGCTCTCATTGACCAAGGCGAGTTCGTTGCCGCAACTCACACGCTCACAGAAGCATTGACGACGCTGACGAAACTCGATTCACGCGAATTCCAGTATTATGCGAACGCACAGCTTGCGCGAATTCGTTGGAAGCTGGGCGAGAAAGCCGAGGCTAAGGCCGATTGGACGCGGCTGCTCGCGCAGGCTGCCGAGGCGAAAGTCGATGTGATCACGAAAGAGTTGCGGCGCATCCTCGCAAACGAGGGGCTCAATTCTGGGGACACGTGACTATTTCCCAACCTTTACTCATGAGCTTGACCAAAGCATCATACCCCTCCTGACGGGATGTCAAGAAGAGGTGGTGCGGAGATGTTGGGATCAGATACGAATACCACGACATGAACCCTGGATGAACCCTGGACCAGCCGGGCCTTCCATTTTTGTCGGTTCACGAATAAACGCTTGGTTTTTGCCCTTTCTTATGCTATCATTGAGTCCAATGATATCAGGGGTTTTGGCTGATGAGTACGAACCTGCACGTTCGCAACCTTGACGATGAATTGGTGGCGCGGCTGAAGCGCCGGGCGGCGCGTCATGGCCGTTCGACCGAAGCCGAGCACCGCGAAATACTTCGCCAAGCCCTGAGTGTCGAGCCCGAGCCTTCGTTCGACGATCTCGCGGCAAAGCTCAGGAAAATGAGCGCGGGTCGCAAGCAGACGCCGTCGGAAATTTTGCTGCGGGAAGGGCGCGGCGAACGGTGAACAAGTTCGTCATCGACGCCAGCATCGCCGTGAAATGGGTCGTCGAAGAACCGGGCACGCCCGAGGCACTGGCGCTCCGCCGTCATGCCTTGGCCGCGCCGGACTTGCTCATCGCGGAATGCGCAAACGTTTTATGGAAGAAGGTGCGCTTGAAGGAAATCGGCGCGGAGGAAGCCGCTATGGCCGCCCTGCTCCTGGAGCGCGCCGACATCGAATTGGTGCCGATGCGTTTGCTCCTTGCCGAAGCAGCGCGGCTCGCGATCGCGCTCGATCACCCTGCTTATGATTGCGTCTATGTGGCGCTTGCCAAGGTCAATGGCTGGCGCTTTGTGACCGCCGACGAAAAATTTGTGCGCAAGCTGCGCGCGAGCGCCCTCCCCGAACAAGGCACGGCGATGATGCTGTCGGAGGCCGCATCGCTTCCGCCCGCGTGAGCCGGACGCCTACGCCGGCGGCCCTGTTGACAGCGGCGCAATAGTGTTCTATATACGTTCTGTGGCGGTGGTGACGTGTATTTTCGTCCGGCGGGCTTTCTGTCTGCCGGGCGCTGCGACTTGAAACGGTGAATATGTTTTTGGCAAAGGCTTTGCGGCCTTGAGGGGATTTTGCGGGCCGGGCTTGAATAGGACACATAGGACAGGACAAACAGGACAGTGTTTTGGGACAGTGTCCGATGTCCTGTTTGTCCTGAAAAAAGCGGCAAAAATCCGCCGATTTTCTTGGAGTTTAGGACACGCGTTTTGCCGAAATGGCCTCGAGGCGGGGCTAACCCCGCTTCCTGGCACCGGTCAGCGAGCGGATGATGCCGCGGAGGGTTTGGACTTCCTGGTAGGTGAGTGCGGCGCGGTGCCAGAGGTTGCGCAGGTTCTGGACCATGGCTGGGCGCTTGGCGGGCGGGAAGAGGAATTCCGTGCGATCGAGCTCGCCTTCGAGATGCTCGAAGAAGCCGATCAGGTCTTCCTTGTTGGCGAGTGCGGCGCGGCGGTATTTTGCAGGCACTTTGAAGTCTGGCCGGTCATGGGTTGCCTTCCACCATTCGTAGCCGACAATACCGACGGACTGGGAAAGATTGAGTGAGGCGAATTTCGGGTTCGTGGGGACGGTCAGAATTGCATCGGCGAGTACCAATTCTTCGTTGGTCAGCCCTGTGCGTTCGGCGCCGAACATGATGCCGCATAAGTGTTTTTGGGCGATCTCTGCGGTCAACTCAGCGATGGCCTCGTCCGGTGTGGCGGTGCGCTTGGACATCAGGCGGTCGCGGCCGGTGGTGGCGAAAACGAGGCCCAGATCGGCCACGGCCTGCTCCATCGTCGCAAAAATGCGCGCGTGCTCAAGCACTGTGACGGCGCCAACCGCCATCGCTTCGGCCTTTGGGTTGGGCCAACCGTCGCGCGGATTGACGATGCGCAATTCGGTCAAACCAAAATTGAGCATGGCGCGCGCGGTTGCGCCAATATTCTCACCCATTTGCGGGTGCGACAGGATGATCACCGGTCCGGCCTTGTCCTTGGTCATTCCAATGGGTCCTTAGCCTTGCGCCACAGAGGTGCGGCGGCTACACACCTGCCGCAACTGGTACCGAATTCGAGAGAAGAGATCATGGCAAAAATCAAGGTGAAGACCCCCGTCGTCGATCTGGATGGCGACGAGATGACTCGCATTATCTGGGACCTCATCAAGAAGAAGCTGATCCTTCCCTATCTCGATATCGACATCAAATACTATGACCTTGGCATCGAACACCGTGACAAGACGGAAGACAAGGTGACGGAAGAGGCGGCGCTGGCGATCAAGCGCTATGGCGTCGGCATCAAATGCGCCACGATCACGCCGGATGAAGCGCGGGTGAAAGAGTTCGGCCTGAAGAAGATGTGGAAGTCGCCGAACGGCACGATCCGCAATATCCTCGACGGCACCGTCTTCCGCGAACCGATCATATGTCACAACGTGCCGCGCCTGGTGCCGGGCTGGACCGACCCCATCGTCATCGGCCGCCATGCCTTCGGCGATCAGTACAAAGCGACCGACTTCGTCGTCCCCGGCAAGGGCAAGTTGACGATCACCTTCGCGCCCGAAGGCGGCGGCGCACCGATTACGCACGAGGTATTCAACTTCCCCGGCGGCGGCGTCGCCATGGCGATGTACAACCTCGATGACTCGATCAGGAACTTCGCCCGTTCGAGCTTCAACTATGGCTTGCAGCGTGGCTGGCCGGTTTACCTGTCGACCAAAAACACGATCCTCAAGGCCTATGATGGCCGCTTCAAGGATTTGTTCCAGGAAGTCTTCGACAAGGAATTCAAATCCCAATTCGACACCAAGAAGATCACCTACGAGCACCGCCTGATCGACGACATGGTGGCCTCCGCCTTGAAGTGGAGCGGCAAGTTCGTCTGGGCCTGCAAGAACTACGACGGCGACGTGCAATCTGACACGGTTGCCCAAGGCTTCGGTTCACTCGGCCTGATGACCAGCGTTTTGCTCACCCCCGATGGGCAGATCATGGAATCCGAAGCGGCGCACGGCACGGTCACGCGCCACTACCGCCAATGGCAAAAGGGCGAGCAGACATCGACGAACTCGATGGCTTCGATCTTCGCCTGGACCCGCGGCCTGATCCATCGCGGCAAGCTCGACGCCACGCCTGACGTCAGCCACTTCGGGCAAACGCTGGAAAAAATCTGCGTCGACACGGTCGAGGCCGGCGACATGACGAAAGACCTCTCGCTCCTCGTCGGTCCCGACCAGAAATGGCTCTCGACGGAAGGGTTCCTGGACAAGGTTGACGTGAACCTGCGCCGCGCGATGAAGATGTAGCTCACCCGGGAGCGCGGGCTTCCAGCCCGCACTTTCGGCCGCCAACGCACAACCAGCTCATCCAAATTTCGCCACGCTTGAATGCTCAAAGAAAGAGCGGGCTGGAAGCCCGCGCTCCCGGGTGAGCCACGTTCTTCTATGCCGAAGCAAAACCAACAGTCGAATTCCCCACTTTTCAAACCAGCGGATCGCCGAGTGGGCGGTCGGAGGGGTGTTGCACGAACTCGTCGGCCACCACGTCACTTGTTTGGTCCGCCCAATCGCCTCTGAGGCGCTCTTCGGCGATAGCGACGATGCGTTCGCGCAAAACTTCATCGCGGTTGAGCAGGCTTTCGAAATCGACCGCGTCAATGATCATCATATGCGTGCGCGAGAGCGCCGTGACGGTCCCCATGCGCTTGACGCGCTTGAGTAGCGCCAATTCGCCGAAGAATTCGCCAGCGCCGAGCTTGATGTGACCGCGCGGCAGTTCGATCTTCACCTCTCCGTCGGCGATGAAGAACATGCCTTCGGCCTCTTCGCCGCGCGCCGCGATCACGGTGCCGGGGGAAACGGCGCGCGTGCGCATGATTTTCATGACTTCAGCGATTGCAGCTGCGTCAAGTGAGGCGAACAACGGGACACGCGCGACCATGCCCCACGTCACAACAAAGTCGCGGCGGTGGATTTCATTGACGAAGGCGGTCGCCACGATACCAATCGGCAAAGCAAACAAGCCCAGCCCGCAGATCATCACCACCGCGCCGAACATCTTGCCCAGCGCCGTGATTGGGACCGCATCGCCGTAACCGATTGTCGTCAACGTCGCCAGTGCCCACCACATCGCATCGGGAATTGTGCCAAACTGCTTGGGCTGTGCGTGACCTTCGATGACATGCATCACGGTGCCGGAGAACACCGCCGTACCGACCATGAGGATCGTAGCACCGATCAGCGCGCGCCGTTCCTCGTACAGCGCGCGGCCCAATGTGACCATGGCCGGTGAATAACGCACGAGTTTCATGAAGCGCAGCAGCCGGAACATTCGCAAGACGCGCAAGTCCATGCCAGGTATTATCCAGGAAAAATAGGACGGAGCGAAGGCGAGGAAGTCGATCAGTTGGGCGGGGCGGCTGGCAAACACCAGCCGTCCGCGCAGCCCGCCGCGTTGTCTGATTGCCGGAATTTCGATCGACACCCACAGGCGTGCGATGTACTCACACGTAAAGAAGGCGACCGACATGACGTCGAAAACAAAGAACTCCACCACATAGGGGTCGTGGATGCTGGGCACACTTTCCAAAATGACAGCAAGCACATTGAGGACGATTAAGCCCACCATGAAGTCGTCGAATATCTGTGCGCCAGCGCTCGATCCGCCGGCCTCGACGACGATGTAGATCCCGCGGCGCCAGCGAGAGAGCGCCCCGCTCACGCCGCCGCCTTGATCGCGGCAAGGATGGAGTCGAGTGCACCCTGAAGCCTGGTGCCATCCGGCCCGCCGCCTTGGGCCATGTCGGGCCGTCCGCCGCCGCCTTTGCCGCCGACGGCTTCGACAGCGCGTTTGAGCAATTCAACGGCGTTGAAGCGGCTGGTCAAATCCTGGGTGACGCCGACAACAAAGGCCGCTTTGCCGTCGCTGGCGGTGGCGAAGGCAATGACTCCGCTGCCGATTTTCTGCTTGGCCTGATCGGCCAGGTTTCGAAGGTCCTTTGGCTCTACGCCTTCAACGATGCGTGCCATGACTCGAATGCCTGCAATCTCGGTGATTTCGCTCGACGCGCTGCCACTGCCTCCCATTGCGAGCTGGCGGCGCGCTTCGGAGAGTTCGCGTTCGAGTTTTTTGCGTTCGTCCATGAGTTGGACAATGCGCTCGGCAAGTTCGGCCGGGGCCGCTCGCATGACGCCCGCTGCTTCACGAACGAGCTTGTGTTGTTCGTTCAGGAAGGTCAGCGCGCCTGCCCCTGTCAACGCCTCGATGCGGCGGACGCCCGCCGAGACGGCGCTTTCGCCGATGATCTTGAAGAGACCAATGTCACCCAAGCGGCGCGCATGGGTGCCGCCGCACAGTTCAACGGAATAGGTCTTGCCGCCGTCGGTGCCCATCGAGAGCACGCGAACCTCGTCACCGTATTTTTCACCAAAGAGCGCCATGGCGCCTTCGGCAACGGCTTCGTCAGGTGTCATGAGGCGGGTGACGACGTCTTCGTTGGCGCGGATTTTTCCGTTGACGCCCAGTTCGATGGCGGCGAGTTCGGCTTCGGAAAGAGCTTTGTTGTGGCTGAAATCGAAGCGCAAACGTTCGGCCGAAACCAATGAGCCTTTCTGTGTGACGTGCGGCCCCAAGGTGCGGCGCAACGCTTCGTGCATGAGGTGGGTGGCGGAGTGGTTGGCACGAGTGGCGGAGCGCTGCGTAGCGTCAACGCGCAATTCCACCACGTCACCGAGTTTGAGCTGGCCGCGTGTGAGTTTGCCGAAATGGATGTGAAGGTCGCCCAGTTTCTTTTGTGTATCGGTGACGGTGAATTCGGCGCCGGCGCTTGTGATCAAAGCGCCTTCGTCTCCGGCCTGGCCGCCTGATTCGCCGTAGAACGGTGTTTGATTGACGACGATTTGGCCTTCTTCGCCCGTGTTCAGCTGTTGAACCGGCTGGCCGTTCATGATGAGGGCTGAGATGATGCCTTCGGCGGTTTCGGTTTCGTAGCCAAGGAATTCGGTGGCGCCAATTTTCTCGCGCAGTTCGAACCACACCGTTTCAGTGGCGGCATCGCCGGAGCCCGCCCAGGCGGCGCGCGCGTCGGTCTTTTGCTTGGCCATTGCCGTGTCGAAGCCAGCCTTGTCGACCGTGATGCCGCGGCCGCGCAACGCGTCTTCAGTGAGGTCATAGGGAAAGCCGAAAGTGTCGTAGAGTTTGAAGGCGACATCGCCTGGCAAGGTTTTGCCCGAACTCACACCGCCGGTGGCTTCGTCGAGAAGTTTCAATCCGCGTTCGAGAGTCTGGCGGAATTTGCCTTCTTCGAGCTTCAGCGTTTCGGTGATGAGGGCCTGAGCGCGGGTGAGTTCGGGAAAGGCCGCACCCATTTCGCTGACGAGAACCGGCACGAGACGCCACATCAAAGGGTCTTTCGTTCCCAGAATGTGGGCGTGGCGCATGGCGCGGCGCATGATGCGGCGCAGGACGTAGCCGCGACCTTCGTTTGAGGGAAGGACGCCGTCTGCGATCAGGAATGATGCCGAGCGCAAGTGATCGCTGATGACACGGTGGCTGGCGGCGTGAGCGCCGTTTGCGTGTTGGCCTGAAGCTTGAGCCGAGGCATCGATGAGATGGCGGAAGAGGTCGGTGTCGTAGTTGTCGGTCTTGCCCTGGAGGATCGAGGCCATGCGCTCGAGGCCCAAGCCGGTGTCAATGGACGGTTTGGGCAGCGAGACGCGTTTGTCCTTCGATACCTGGTCGAACTGCATAAAGACCAGATTCCAGAATTCGACGAAGCGATCACCGTCTTGGTCCGGCGAGCCTGGTGGTCCGCCCTGGATCTTGTCGCCGTAGTCGTAGAAAATTTCCGAGCACGGTCCGCACGGGCCGGTGTCCCCCATCGACCAGAAGTTGTCTGAAGAGGCAATGCGGATGATCTTGTTGTCGGGGAAGCCTGCGACTTTCTTCCAGAGGGCGGCTGCTTCATCGTCGTCGTCGGCGTAGACAGTGACCAGCATGCGATCCGTGTTGAGCTGGAACTCTTTCGTAATGAGGTTCCAGGCCAGTTCGATTGCCGTGTCCTTGAAATAGTCACCAAACGAGAAATTGCCCAGCATTTCGAAGAAAGTATGGTGGCGGGCGGTGTAGCCGACATTGTCGAGGTCGTTGTGCTTGCCGCCGGCGCGGACGCATTTTTGCGAAGAGGTGGCGCGGGTGTAGGGCTTCTTTTCCTGGCCGGTGAAGACGTTCTTGAACTGCACCATGCCCGAATTGGCGAACATCAGCGTCGGGTCGTTGCGCGGCACCAGGGGGGAGGACGGGACGATCTGATGGCCGTTGCGCGCGAAATATTCGAGGAAGGTGGCGCGGATATCGTTGCTGCTGGTCATTGAGGTCTCGGGCCGGGGTTGGGGCGCCAAGACCTCTAACCGTTGGACGAAGCGGCGTGAAGGGGATCAGGGCGCCTCGACCTCGGACGCGTCCTCGGTGGATTTGTCCTGGTTCTCGCGCTGCTTGTCGGCTTTGCCATGATCCGGGCCGCCTTCCTTGCGCTCATCGGGGCGGTCGAGCGGGTGCGGCGAGGGCGGCGCGGGGGTGATGTC
>JANOFD010000740.1:0-2817 GCA_031413455.1 Rhodobiaceae bacterium | reverse complement strand
GCGGCGAAGGAAGGGCTGACCTTCGTGCATCCTTACGACGACGACAAGATCATCGCGGGCACGGGTACGGTCGCACTTGAGATGCTGGAGGACTTTCCCGAGATCGACACGCTGGTGGTGCCGGTGGGTGGCGGCGGATTGATTGCGGGCATGGCGATCGCGGCGCGGGCGATGAAGCCTGGGGTCCGCATGGTGGGCGTTGAGACGCGGCTCTTTCCGTCGATGTACAACGCGCTCAAGCATGGCAACGAACCTATCGGCGGGCGCACGATTGCCGAGGGCATTGCGGTCAAGAATGTCGGCGCGAAGACGACAGAGATTTGCGGCAGGCTGCTGGATGACGTCTTGCTGGTTTCGGAGGAGTCGATCGAGCGGGCGATTGCGTTGTTGCTTTCGATTGAGAAGAGCGTTGTCGAAGGGGCGGGTGCGGCGGGGTTTGCGGCGATGTTGCAGCATCCAGAACAGTTTGCGGGCCGCAAAGTTGGATTGGTCTTGTGCGGCGGGAATATCGATCCGCGACTGTTGTCGAATGTGATCATGCGCGAGTTGCAACGCGAGGGGCGGATTTTGACAATCGCGGTTGAGATCGAGGACCGGCCCGGGATCCTGGCCAAGGTGGCGACGCTGGTCGGCGATGCGGGCGGGAATATCATCGAAGTCGCGCATAATCGCATGCTGACGGACATGCCAGCGAAAGACGCCGAGTTGCGTATCAGCCTGGAGACTCGCGATGCGGCTCACGCGCAAGCGATTTGCCAGGCGGTGCGCGATGCGGGATATATTGTGCATGTGCTCGGAACGACGGCGCAGCATTGACGTTAGAGAGTGCTGACGCGAAGCCGCCAAAGCGCGAAAAAAAAGCGCGAAACAAGAGGTTTGCTTTTCAACGTGAGATGAGTTGATCTGCTGTGCAAATGACTAAAGGGAGTTTCCAGATGTTGAAATTCGGGGTCTCGTTGTTTTTGGCTGCACTTTGCTTGGCTATGCCGGGGATCGGGCGCGCGAATGATGCGGCGATGAAGGGGCCTTCGGCGGTGGTCGAGGCGTTTCATGCGGCGCTGGGCCGAGGCGACAGGGAGGCCGCGTTGGCGCTGCTTGCCTCCACCGTGCAGATCTACGAGCAAGGCTATGTCGAGCGTTCAAAAGCTGAATACGCCAGCCATCATCTGGCGAGCGACATGGAATTTTCCCAAGCGGTGAAAAGCGAGACGAACGACGTTGCGGTCGTCGATGAGGGCAATCTGGCCTACGTCGTTCGCCAAGGTACGACGAAGGGTGAATTCAAAGGCAAACCCGTCGATACGATCAATCTTGAAACGATGGTGCTGCAGCGTATGGATGGCAGCTGGAAGATCGTGCACATTCATTGGTCGTCGCGGAAGGTCGAGAAAAAGTAGGAATGGCGAAACACAAGCGATGTTAAGCGCCTTTATGCGACGGCGAGCAAGCCTGCGGGAGACAGGCTGGATGTTCTCGCAACCCTGGTTGAGATGTACGAGATGGGGCGCTTTCCGTTGAACCCGCCGGGCCCGGCCCGGCGCACGAAAGCGCCTTAGAGTCAGCGCTCGAACTTCACGCTCAGCACGATCGATGACATTGTCTTCTGTACGCCTTTGAGGTGGCCGATGGAGTCCAGGACGGCGTCGATTTTGGCGGTGGTTTCGGCGGCGAGTTCGGCCATCATGTCGTAGTTGCCACTGATTGCTGCCAGCGAGCGGACTTCGGGCATTTTTTTCAGATCGGCGGTCAAGGGGGCCGACATTTTCGGATCGACACTGATCATCACGTGGGCGAGGATTTGGCGGTCGGCGAAATCTTCGCCCGCGCGGATTGTGTAGCCCGCGATTACGCCGGTGCGTTCCAGCCTGGCGATACGTTCCTGCACGGTTGAGCGGGCGAGGTCGAGCTTGCGGGCGAGCGCTGCCACGGGTTCGCGCGCATCGCTGCGCAAGAGGGCGAGAAGCTGACGGTCGGTCGAGTCGATGTTTGCCATTTCATACATATTGCCGGGCAGTCCGTCGTTTTGTCTAGTAATCTCCTAAGTATCGACGGTTTGTAATCTGCAAATCGGCGGATAGCAGGGGTATTTTCGGCTCTCGGTACGGATTCTGAGGAGGCGACGCATATGGTGAAACTCATTCTTTTGGGTGGCGGCAAGATCGGCAGCGCGATTACCGCGATGCTGGGCGAGACCGGGGACTACCAGCTGACCGTCGCCGATCGCGATGCCGACGGCTTGGCGCGCCTGCCAACCAAGAATGTTCGCACGCAAGTCCTTGATGTCGCCGACCCGGCTGCATTGCGCGCGGCGATCAAGGGGCACGACATGGTGGTGAGCGCCATGCCCTATCATTTGACGCCGGTGATTGCGGGTGCGGCGAAGGAATGTGGCGCGCATTATTTTGATCTGACCGAAGACGTCGAGAGCACGCGCGTTGTAAAAGGCTTGGCCAAGGGCGCCGACACTGCGTTCGTGCCGCAATGCGGGCTGGCGCCGGGGTTTATTTCGATTGCCGCCTACGACATGACGAAGAAATTTGACAGTTTGCGGGATGTCAACATGCGCGTCGGGGCGTTGCCGGTTTATCCGACGAATGCGCTGAAGTATAATCTGACGTGGTCGACGGATGGTTTGATCAATGAATACTGCAATCCGTGCGAAGCGATTGTCGACGGTGAATTGCGCGAAATGCCGGCCCTGGAAGAGATGGAGCATTTCCTGCTGGACGGGATTGATTACGAAGCACAACAGGTCAACAGGGTCAACAGGGTCAACAGTGGTCAAGCAAAGACAAGAAGTCTCTAGATCAAAGATCT
>JANOFD010000739.1:0-7065 GCA_031413455.1 Rhodobiaceae bacterium | reverse complement strand
CCCTCTGGAAGGAGGGCGCGCTGTCGGTCCGCGAAATCCAGGAGCGCTTTCCCGAGAAAGACCGGCCCGCCTATACGACCGTCCAAACCATCGTGTATCGGCTGGAAGGCAAGAAAGCGGTCCGGCGGGCGAAGAAAGTGGGCAACGCGCACGTCTTCGAGGCCGTCGTCTCCCGCAGCAGCGCCGACCGGCGCCTCGTGGACGAGCTGCTCAATTTCTTCGGCGGACGCACGGTGACTGTGCTTCATCAACTGGCCGAGCGAGGTCAGCATTTGCTCCACAAAATCGCCCACGCGCAACGCCTCGCGCGACGCGCAGGTGAGCGCGAGCGAAGGCGTGGCAAGTGCTAGTGGGTCGAGATGTTTTGCGCGGCTCTCGTCCTGTGCGACTCTTTGTTTATCACTGCGAGACCACACCCGGCACCCCGGAATACGAGCGCTTCAAGACCATGGAGCGCAAACTCATGCGCGTCATCATCAACCCCTCGATGATTGCCGTTTGGCTCTTGGGTCTGCTCTTGGCCATCGCCCTTAACGTTTGGTCGGAACCCTGGTTCATCGCCAAACTCGTTTTGGTCATAGCCCTCTCCGGACTGCATGGCATGTTGTCGGGCTGGCGACGGGCTTTCGAGCGCAGCGAAAACACAAAGTCACAGCGATTTTTTCGAATTGTGAACGAAGTTCCAGCCGCGCTGATGGCAGCAATCGTCATGCTCGTCGTCGTAAAACCATTTTAAGGCCGCCGGATACAAAGTTTTTGGCGAAAAACCTGCTAAAAATGCCCACTTCAAATTTCAATCTATCTGCGCTACACATCAGTCGTTCTCCGAAATCGTCCGGAACGCCTGCGCAAAGCTCCCACAGGGCTCGCGAATTGGCATTGGCTGCAGCCGCAGTCGAGTTCCGGTCGAACTTCAACCCCCCCTTCTGACGACCACGGCCCACGCACTAAGCAAGGGTCAGGTCATATCCCCTGACTTCCCTCAAAACTGTAATCACCAGAGAGTATATTTCGATGTCGCTTCAAGAAGCTATGAAGCTCCAAGACCTGAAGTCCAAATCACCCGCCGCCCTTCTCGAGTTTGCCGAACAACTCAAAATCGAGAACGCGAGTGCCATGCGCAAACAAGACATGATGTTTGCCATCCTCAAGCAACTCGCCGAACAAGACGTCGAAATCACCGGCTCGGGTGTCGTCGAAGTTCTGTCCGACGGCTTCGGCTTTTTGCGCGCCCCGGAATCAAACTACCTGCCCGGACCCGACGACATCTATGTCAGCCCAAACCAGATCCGGCGCTTCGTGCTCAGAACCGGCGACACCGTCGAAGGCCCGATCCGCGGCCCCAAAGACGGCGAACGTTATTTCGCGCTGCTCCAAGTCAACACTATTAATTTCGAAGATCCCGAAAAACAGAAACACAAGGTTCACTTCGACAATCTGACGCCGCTCTATCCCGACAAGCGCCTCAAAATGGAAATCGCCGACCCAACGATCAAGGATCGCTCGGCCCGCGTCATCGACATTGTGGCCCCCCTCGGCAAAGGCCAGCGCGCCTTGATCGTGGCACCACCGCGCACCGGCAAAACCGTGTTGCTGCAAAACATTGCAAAATCAGTCGCCGCCAATCACCCGGAGTGCTTCCTGATCGTCCTTCTGATTGACGAACGGCCCGAAGAAGTCACCGACATGCAGCGCACAGTAAAGGGCGAGGTCATCGCCTCGACCTTCGACGAGCCAGCCTCGCGCCACGTTCAAGTCGCCGAAATGGTCATCGAAAAAGCCAAGCGCCTCGTCGAACACAAACGCGACGTTGTCATTCTGCTGGACTCGGTCACCAGGCTTGGCCGCGCTTACAACACCGTCGTGCCCTCATCGGGCAAAGTCCTGACCGGCGGCGTCGATGCCAACGCCCTGCAGCGTCCCAAGCGCTTCTTCGGCGCCGCGCGCAACATCGAAGAAGGCGGCTCGTTGACCATCATTGCCACCGCCCTGATCGACACCGGCAGCCGCATGGACGAAGTCATCTTCGAAGAGTTCAAGGGCACTGGCAACTCTGAAATCGTTCTCGATCGCAAAGTCGCCGACAAGCGCGTCTTCCCGTCGATGGACATTCTCAAGTCCGGCACCCGCAAGGAAGAACTCCTCACCGACAAATCGACCCTGCAAAAGATGTACGTCCTGCGCCGCATCCTCAGCTCACGGGCGCCACTGACGCAATCGAATTCTTGCTCGACAAGCTCAAGAGCACCAAGCAGAACTCGGACTTCTTTGACGCGATGAACACATAGAGCGCGGTCAGGCGAAGTGGACACCGGTTCGCCGTTCGACCGCGCGACCAGTAAACGGAGCAGTAGGCGTTGCCAGGTTTCGACGACTACAAAATCGTCAACTTGGCAACACCACCCATTTCGCTCGAGCCTCTATGCGCCAGTCACGCCGAAGAACTCTTCGCGGGGCTGACAACGCCGTCCCAATACGAATTCCTGCCGCAGGACCCGCCGGTCTCGTTGGCGGCCGTTCAAGACCGCTATCAGCGTTGGGAATCCAGACGCTCGCCATCAGGTGACGAGCTGTGGCTAAACTGGCTCGTGCGTGAAAATGAGACCGCCGCCGGTCTGATGCAGGCGACCTGCACGACAGAAGGGCGAGCGCTCCTCGCCTATCAGCTATTTGTGCCTTTCCAGCGGCGCGGTATTGCGGCAAAGGCGGTCGGGCTCATGCTGAACCATTTGCAGTCCAGCGTTGGCATCACCACCGTCAGGGCGTTGGTCGACACCCGTAATGCGCACTCAATCCGCCTCCTTGAACGGTTGGGATTTGCCAAAAAGCGCCTCATCAAGGACGCAGACCATTTCAAGGGCGCCGCCAGCCACGAATTTGAGTACGAACTGGACCTCACCCCGCCACCAAAGCAGTAGCAACACCTTGCAGGCTTGAGTAATCTCAAGCGGGCAGGGCAGCACGAGGACAGCCAGAACGATGCGTACATTCACAGCAATTTCACTGGCACTCATCACACTCCTGGTTACCGCGCCGGGCCGGGCCGAAGGCATCCAGATCTCGAAAGAGCGTCAATCTTTTCTCGAAGGCGTCTGGAGCGGCGTAGCCGCCGATGTCAGTGCTGACAAGCTCTGCTCGAAGATAGCGCCGCCCGCGGGCGCGATGGCGTTGTCGATCGAGTTTGAGCGCTCTGGCGGGGTGCTCTTTGCCTCTGACGGTTCTGAAACCTCATTGAGGGGAAAAATCGCCGAAGCCCAGGAAATGAACGGCGTTGTTTCTCTGACGGCCGGCGAAGAAATTTTCCGTCTGCGTCCCGACAGCGACAACATCATGTCCCGCGTCCGCTCGTCGGCCTCACTCGGCGGTGACGTCGACACGATGGTCTTCAAGCGTTGCCAAAAACCCGCAGACCGTTCGGTGATCGCCCTCGACGACGAGGGGTTGAAACTCTTGTCCGCGGACCTGCCGGGTGACGAGGCCTTCTTCATTGATGAGCGCCTGGTTCCCAAAACCGGGGATCGCTGTGCCGTCAAAGAAACCCAGTACCTGTTTTTCGCCCTCGTCGGTCCCTCGGAGTTTCGTCTCAGCCGTTGGAACAGTTTTGCTTTGGCAGACAAATTGGCGTCAAAGGTTCCGCTCAAACTACCTCCCCTTGACCCCATCGCGGATTGGAAAATTGAAAGCGTGCACGCCGCCGCGGGCAATTATGTTTTCCGTCTGCGCGACTACGACAACGCCAAAGCCTTGCCCGAGACCATTCACGTCGAAGTCAAGGCCAACGGCATCGCCATCCCGCAATGGAAGCGTGCCTACGTGCGCTGCACCGGCTTTCAATCGCGCAGTTAAAGCGCCTACTCGTCTTTCAAATTCAAATCGCTGTCGTCCCGATCATATTCGAGGATGTCCCCCGGAGCGCACTCAAGCACAAGGCAGAGCTTCGATAGGGTGTCGAAGCGCACGCCTCGGACCTTGCCCGTACGCAACAGACTGAGCTGCGTTTCCGATAGGCCGATCTGTTCGGCAACATCGCGCGCGTATTTCTTGCGCCGTGCCAGCATGACGTCCAGCGTCACACGAACCGGCATCAGACGAACTGGTCCAGATTCGATTTCAGTTTCTGCCCCTGGCGCGCCAACAGGACGAGGACAAGCCCAACCAGAGCCAGGGTCATGGTCTCGACGCCCAGATTGAACCTTACGCCGCGCATTTCAAGAAATCCGTTGCCGAACAGATGGATCAGGCTGGGCTGCACCACGATAGCAGCAAACGCCCCAATCATCAGGCAGCCACCGATTTCCTTAAGCCCTCTCACCATCGCCGAACCGAAAGCATCGCCCCGGTTCATGCGGGCCAAAACCTCGGACGCCGCCCACAAAGCCGCCAGGTAAAACACCGGCGCCAGCAGACTGATCCAATAGACGGGCGTCATCATGACCCGTCCCCCCGCACCTTCAAGATGCAAAAGCTGGCGCGCCCCAGCCTGCTCAAAAAACAAAGCAAGCCCTAGCCCAACGATCACAATCCGGGTCACAATGGCAGCAATGGGAAGGCGAGACCTCGACATAGAAAATACTCCTAAAGCCTGCATTTATTATCTTAAAACGACTATTACTTTAAGTAAAACATAAAGTCAAGCCTCGAATTGGCGCGCAGCGCAAACCTCCAGTAGAAAATGTGTCGCCCTGAGGGCACGATCGTATGACCAACCAAAACAGAGAACAAACGAATGTCTAAGTTGCGCCAACTGGCTGGATTGATTTTGCTTGGCGTAGCCACCACCGCGCCTTGCGCGCAAGCCGAAAGCGGCGCGCGGTCGATTGACACGCAGTCCGGCAAAATAAATGTCGAAGAATTGGCCAGCGGCCTCGACCACCCGTGGGGCATGGCGTTCTTACCAGACGGCCGGTTACTCGTGACCGAGCGTGCCGGCCGACTGCGCATTCTTGGGGCTGACAACAAATTGTCGCCACCCATCAAAGGCGTGCCCAAAGTTGCGGCGAGCGGGCAGGGCGGTCTCCTGGATGTCGCGTTGGATCCGGGCTTCGCCACCAACCGCACGATCTACTTGTCCTTCGCAGAGCCTGGCGGCGACGGCGCCTCGACAGCATTGGCGCGCGGCACGCTGACCGACAGTGCCATCACCGGGCTCAACGTCATCTTCTCGCAGACACCGAAAGTATCGGGCGGCGGGCACTTCGGCGGCCGTATCGCGTTCTCGCGCCAGGGCCATCTTTTCCTGACGACTGGCGATCGCCAAAAATTCGATCCGGCGCAAGACCTCATGAGCCACATCGGCAAGATCATCCGTCTCAACCGCGATGGAACAGTCCCCAACGACAACCCCTTCGTGGGTCGCGCGGACGCGAGACCGGAGATCTGGTCATACGGGCATCGCAACGTTCAGGGTGCGGCTTTCGAACCGTCGACAGGTGCACTTTGGACTAATGAATTCGGTCCACGCGGTGGCGATGAACTCAATCGACCCGAACCAGGCAAGAACTTCGGCTGGCCGCTCGTCAGCTGGGGCAACCACTACGACGGCCGCGACATTCCCGACCCGCCCACGCGCTCCGACCTCGTTGACGCATTGGTGCACTGGACGCCCGTCATCTCACCTTCTGGCATGATCTTTTACAGCGGCGCGATGTTTCCCCTGTGGCGGGGAAACATCCTGATAGCCGGACTAAGTTCCCAAGGGCTGGTGCGCATGGAGGCCGAAGTCGGCAAGGCCAGCGAGGCAGAGCGCATACCTCTCGGCGAACGCATCCGCGACGTCGAACAAGCGCTCGATGGTTCGATCTACGTGCTCACCGACGATGGCAACGGCAAGGTCTTGCGTTTGCGCCCCCAGCGCTAGCGCGCCGTCAACCCGCCATCGACCACCACCTCCGACCCCGTCATAAAAGCCGCATCGTCACCGGCCAAGAACACAACGGCATTCGCGACGTCGGCGGCAACTCCCAACCGGCCCAGTGGGTGCAGGCCGATCGCATTCGTCCGGACTTCGTTGGCACTGCCAGCACCCGTAGCAACCAGATCGTCCATCACCTTCTGACCCATCATCGTGTCGATGATACCGGGATGGATAGAATTCACGCGGATCTTGTGACCCAGCTGCGAACACTCAAGGGCCGCGCCCTTGGTCATCAACCGCACCGCGCCCTTGGAAGCATTATAGGGCACCGCAAAGGCCGCTCCGGTTAAACCCGCGACCGACGACAGATTGATGATCGACCCTCCGCCGGGCCATTGCTGAGCGCGTTTGGCGATTGCCGGAATCGTCGACTTCATGCCCAGGAACACGCCGTCAACATTGATCGACTGCATGTGTCGGAACTCTTCGATCGAGGTTTCGCTCATAGGTTTGAGCGCGAAAATGCCGGCGTTGTTAAGCAAGATATCAAGCCCGCCGAAGCGCTTTTCCGCCTCGGCCACCGCCGACTTCCACGCCGCCTCGTCCCGTACATCGTGGCGCAGATAGCCAGCCCGCGCGCCGGTCTCGGCAATCGCTGCCGCCGTCTTTTGACCCTCTTCGTCAAGCACGTCGGTGATCAACACCGCCGCACCCGCCTCAGCCAAGGCCCGCGCCGAAGCGGCTCCGATGCCCCGCGCCCCGCCGGTCACCAAAGCGACCCGTCCTTGAAGTTTTTTGCTCATATCCAGCTTCCCTGTTTGACCTCAGGCCCACTTCACGCCACGGTGGCGCAAGAAGCAATCGGAGATGAGGGCCATGCCAGACGAAATTCACGACCGCGCCACTTACAAGACCATGGCCGAGAGCACCGCCGAGGACTGGCAAATCATCGTCAAGCATGCGGCGCCCTTCCAGAAGGACCTCCCCAACCGCCTCGTCGCGCACCTGAACCTGCTCAAGGGTGACTGCGGTGGTTATGCCGTGGACCGGTTGGAACATTCGCTTCAGACTGCAACGCGCGCGCATCAAGCGGGCCAGGACGAAGAGTACGTCGTCTGCGCCCTGCTCCACGACATCGGCGACACGTTAGGCCCGGCCAACCATGCCGACATCGCCGCCTCGATTGTAAAACCCTACGTCTCGGAACGTAA
>JANOFD010000738.1:0-14009 GCA_031413455.1 Rhodobiaceae bacterium | reverse complement strand
TGATCGAGGAAACCCCGGTCGTCACCGGCTGAATATGACATCGACGTCGATGTCACGCATGCAGCTCACCGACTACGCCGAACGCTACATCGTAGACCGCCTGTCAACTATCGACGGCATAGCGCAAGCGGGCGCCTTCGGGGAAACCCGGGCTTTGCGCATATGGCTGGATCGCGTGGCCCTTGCCGCCCGTGGCCTCACCGTCATCGATATCGAAAACGCATTGCGTGCCGAGAACATCGAGTTACCGGCAGGCAGGCTTGAATCCAACTCGCGAAATCTCTCAATCCGCATCGAGCGCGGCTACGCCGCTGTCGAGGATTTTCGTAACCTCGTCGTGCAGCGAAGCGCGGACGGACATCTGGTACGCTTGGGTGAAGTTGCCAGAGTAGAGATCGGTCCGCGAGAGCGCCGCAGCGACTTTCGTGGCAATGGCCGAAGCCAAGTTGGTATCGGCGTACTCAAGCAATCAACAGCAAACCAATTGGCCGTCGCCCGCGACGTCAGAAAAGAAGTCGAGGCCATCCTCAAAGATCTGCCCGCCGGAACAACACTGGTGGTCGCCGTCGACTACTCAATCTTTATCGAGGAATCAGTTTACGAGGTTTACGTCACCCTCGCCATCACCGGGATTTTGGTCCTCGCCGTCATCTATCTGTTCTTGGGCAACATGCGTGCCGCTATCGTTCCAGCAATCACCGTTCCAGTTTGTCTGCTCGGCGCCTTAACTATGCTGGCCGCCTTTGGCGCTTCAATAAATCTCTTGACGTTGCTCGCCCTCGTTCTAGCGATCGGCCTTGTCGTCGATGACGCCATCGTGGTGCTCGAAAATGTTCAACGCCGCATTGATCTTGGCGAACCGCCTTTGGTGGCGGCATTGCGCGGCACCAGGCAAGTCGCCTTTGCGGTTGTCGCCACCACTGCGGTTCTGATTGCGGTGTTTGTCCCCATCGTCTTCCTGGAAGGGACCGTCGGTCGCCTGTTTTCTGAACTTGGATTGGCGCTGGGCTCAGCCGTGGCCGTCTCGGCGCTTATCGCGCTCTCTTTGTCGGCAATGATGTGCTCGCAGTTCCTAATTCCGGCGGAACGCGAAAGCGCGTTTTCTCAAGTGGTGCACAAATCCATCGCCAGAGTGTCAAATGCCTATCGCGTTGCCCTGGAGGCGAGCCTGGACCGGCCTTCACTCGTCGTCGCACTCTTGTTGGCAGTGATGGCCTCCACCTATGGTCTGTTTCAATTGGTGCCCGGAGAACTCGCACCATCCGAAGATCGCGGAATCTTTGACGTCAATGTGTCAATGGCTGAAGGCACAGGCTATGACGCAGCACACGCCCAAATGCTCGAAATCGAAAAAGACTTGCTGCCGCTGGTCAAAGACAAGATCGCAAGCCGGGTCATCATTCGCGTGCCCGGTGGGTTTGGACAGTCATCGGATTTCAACGGTGGGCGTGGAATCATCGTACTTGAACCTTGGGGTTCGCGGCCGCCGCAAGCCAAGGTCATACAGCAAGTTTCCAAAAGCCTGCGAAAATTTCCCGCTGTCCGCGCGACCGCCATTGCACGCTCGAGCTTCGGCCGTGGCGGCGGCGGCGGCAACACGCCGGTCCAATTCGTAATCGGCGGAAACAATTTTGCCGACCTCATCGTCTGGCGCGACAAAATTTTGGAGAAAGCAGAGCAGTTTCCCGGCCTCACCAATGTCGACTCCGACTACAAAGAGACCAAACCACAGCTCACAGTCAACATTGATCACAATCGCGCCGCAGATTTAGGAGTTCCAACGACTACAATCGGCCGGACACTTGAAACCCTGCTGGGGCAACGCCGCATCGGCACGTTTGTTGATGACGGCGAAGAATACGACATTATCGTTCAGGGTCTTGAGGAAAATCGCAAACGCACCGCTGATCTCACCAACATCATGGTGCGCACCGCGCAGTCTGACAATCTCATCCCTTTGTCAAATCTCGTCAGCCTGAATGAACGCGCTGCGGCTGCATCGCTCAGCCGCTTCAATCGCCTGCGTGCCATTACAATCTCGGCCAATCTTGCGCCGGGCACGACATTGGGAGAGGGCCTGGCCTTCCTCGAACGCACAACGCGAGAAGAACTTCCAGCCAACGCTCAAATTGATTACAAGGGGCAATCACTGGAGTACCAAGACTCAAGCTCTTCCCTTGCCTTCACATTCGGTTTGGCGCTGCTCATTGTGTTCCTGGTTTTGGCAGCCCAATTCGAAAGTTTCATCCACCCGTTTGTCATCATTCTCACGGTCCCACTGGCTGTTGCCGGCGCCATGTTTGGACTCTGGGCAACTGGCGCCACGCTCAACATCTACAGTCAAATCGGAATCGTGATGCTGGTTGGACTGGCGGCAAAGAACGGCATTTTAATAGTCGAGTTCGCCAATCAGCTGCGCGACGCAGGCCAACCCATTCGCTCCGCACTGGTCGAAGCGTCAGTTACCCGGTTCCGTCCCATTCTCATGACCTCGCTTGCGACGGCCATCGGAGCGGTCCCGCTGATGCTCTGGCAGGGAGCGGGCACCCAAAGCCGCTTCGCGATCGGTATTGTTGTGTTCGCAGGTGTAATTTTCTCGACAGCCCTGACGCTGTTCGTCGTGCCAGCGTTTTACAATCTTCTTGCTCGTTACACCCGCGCGCCCGGCGCCATCGCCGCCGAAATAGAGAGCCTTAAAAAACTAACTCCTGAACCCGCAACCGGCGCACACTAACCGCGCGAACGGAACTTCTCAGGAAACACCAGAGTTTCGTCACGCTTTGGTACATCGTCGAGCGCCAATTGCGGCAGCCGCAACTGCACCGTAGTTCCATCGCCCAACGCACTTTCGATTTCCATGTCTCCGCCATGAAGCTCGGTAAGGGCTTTGACAAGCGACAGCCCCAGTCCCGTTCCCTTGTGGAGCGCCGTCATGCCGCCTTCCACTTGCTCGAACGGCTTGCCAATCCGGTGAATATCTGCAGCCGGGATCCCAACCCCGGTATCTGCTATTTTGATGACCACATCACCGTCGGCTTCCATAGCTGAAAGCTTCACGCGGCCTTCGGACAGCGTGAACTTGATCGAATTTGACAACAGGTTGACCAGGCTTTGCTTCAGCGCGCGGCGATCAGCAAACAGAAAGAGATTAGCCGAAACGTCACACTCGATGATCACACCAGCTGTCTCGGCAGACCCGGAAACCATGGCAACGCACTCGTCAAACAACGGTGCGAGCTCAACACGCCGGCGTTCGATCGTAAATTTCCCTGCTTCGATCTTTGACATATCAAGCAGATCGGAAACCAAATCGACGAGGTGCAATCCCGAGTCACGAATGTGATCGGCGTACTCGCTATATTTCGAATGGCCCACCGGACCGAACACTTCATTGCGCATCATATCGGCAAAGCCAATGATAGCATTGAGCGGCGTCCGCAGCTCATGGGTGACAGACGCCAAAAACCGTAAACGGGCTTGCGACGTCTCTTCGGCTTGATCGCGCGCAACCGTCAATTCCGCGACGCGGGCATTGCGCATGGAAACTTCACGCGTCACAGCCACAATTTCACCGTCGATACTCTGCGTTTTCATTTCAACCGGCACATAAGAACCATCCCGTCGCCGCAGCCGGAACTCCACAATGTGTGGACTGGCAATCAGCGTGCGCGCAAAGGCACTTTCTACCTTTTTGAGATCCTGGATGTGCACGAACATCGCAGGGCTCAACCCTTCGAATTCATGAGCTTGAACACCAAGCAACTCCTCAACAGCCGGAGAGGCGTAGATGACCGTACCGCTTGCCAGGTGCCGCGAAATTAAATCGGCAGCGTTGTTAGTGAGCGAGCGGTGCAGCAGCGCCATCCCGTGGGCGCTCTCGAGCTGCAGTTCGTGACGGCGCTGAATTGACCTTAATGTCAAAGTGCCTACAATCATCGCTGCAAATAGCGACGCCCCATAGACGAAACTTGCAATGCCAGGCTCCACACGCGAAATGGGCATCCACCCCATGAGCTCCAAAACGGCACACAAGAAAAATCCAAAGCCTGAAATGCCGACAGCAGCGGCAACCGGAAACCGGCGCCCCGAAATTGCGGCTTCAAGCGGAACAATCAAAAGCCACGGGAGAGCCGGAGACGACACACCGCCGGTGAATGCAGCAGTAAAAACAATGAAGGCACCCAGGCACAGTGCAGAACCGGCCTCACCAGTTTCGAGAGCTCCTCCATTTTGGACCCAGACCCCCAAGAATAATGGCACCCATAAGAAGAAAAGGAACACGCCAGTCACAAAATCCACCGGGCCCAATACCACCCAATGCATCAACCAAAGCACTACGCCGACAACTCCCGCCAACATATTGGCAGATATGAAGGATTCCCGACGTTCACGATCAGAATTTGCTTCCGACCCCAGAACCCCGTCGAAGGCGTCCAGAAGAAAATTAGCAACAGATCTGCGCACGCCAAACGCTCTAACTTGCGACATTCGACTCGATCCCCATTCGTTAATGTGAGGCTGAGCGGCAAAGGTTAACGAATTCTAAACATCAAGCGACACCGGCAGGATTTGCACATGCAAATTCGGCCGAACCCAATCGCCTAAAATTTTCAGAAAATGAGTCTCAACATTTTTTTTAATGCGAACCGGAGTTGAATTAAATCACCGCTCGATTGGCTACCGTTCTGTTTGTCCTAACTTTGATTTAGGGACACAAAAAACCCGGATTGCTTCAATTTTTCGAATGATTTTGATCACTTTGGAACGGCCAGCGCTCAAACTCCCTGCAACGTGAGGAGAACTCAATGAGCTTCATTTTCCGAACGATTTTTTGGCTAACTCTGGCAATCGTTGTTCTGCCGCCTCAGCAGCGAGTGGGCGGACGTGATACCGCTGACTTTAATGAGATTGACGTAGAATTGGAACTTCACAATGCTGGGTACGCAGCGTGGTCACTCGCCACCAATGCGCTAAATGCCTGCGACCCTAACCCAGAGTTGTGCAAGGCGAGTGCTGAACTCTGGCAGACGACATGGACGACCGTAGCACGAATGGCAATGACACGTCAGGAACTCGAAGGCAGCGGCGATATTGAGGATACGACACCCGCTGAAAAGCTTGCCGCCGACGAGCCGGACTAGCTCAACAATCGTTGCGTGACAGCGTGATCGCCCGTGCCTATTCTCCGCCGCCTTCAATCGAAAATCAGTCGCCTGGTACTTTGGCGTGTGGAGTAAGAAAATCATGCCGGCAATTGCCGCGAATACAACCACTTCAATCGCAACTCACTCCATCACGATCCGCAAGGCGGTAGCCGACGATGCAGTATCAATTTTGCGGATGATTAGCGCGCTAGCCAAGTTTCAAGGAGTCGCGGATCGCGTCCATGCTTCGGCAGAGGACTTGCGGCGCGACGGATTTGGGCCTGCGCCGAAATTTGAAGCCCTGATCGCAGAACGTCATGGCACGCCCGTCGGGCTTGCCTTGTTCCAAACTTACTACTCAAGTTGGGAAACCGCGTCCGTCCTCCAGATCACCGACCTCTATGTCGATGAAGCCGTTCGCGGAACCGGCGTCGGATTCAGACTTGCCCATGAAGTGGCGCATATTGCGCATCAGCGGGGTTGTGCCGGCCTGCAGTTGAATATGGTGCATGCAAATCCGTCGCGCGTCTCACTGGATCGGATTGGCTTTGTGCACCAGGATGACCTCCTGCACTACCGCCTTGACGCACAAGCCCTTCAAAAATTCGTGGAGAGCGAGCATTGAGTTTCGATCCGGCGCGCCATCGCGTTGTGCCGCAGCGCCGCTTTGAAGATCTCAAACTGGGCGAGCAATTTGTTTTGCCGTCACGAACATTGACCGATGCCAATTTTTCGGCGTTTCAGACGGTATCGTGCGACAATCATCCCATTCACTATGACCAGCAATATTGCCAGGCACGTGGTTTGAAATCGCCACTCGCGCACGGCCTTCAGGTATTGAGTTTTACGGCGGCAGGCGCAGGGCTGTTTCCGCATATGATTGGCGATACGCTGCTTGGCTTCATCGAAGTTCAAGCGAAATTCTTGAAGCCAGTGTACGCTGAAGACACGTTATACCCCGCGTTGACGGTTTTGGAATTGAAACCCCAGCGCACGACAGGCGTCGTGACCATGCAAGCCACTGTGCACAATCAACACCGCGAAATGGTACTCGAGGGGCGACACACATACCTGCTACGCTTGGCGGAACACACCTGATTTCGGCCGTGCCGCAAGGCGGCCATCATAGCTGGAGCACCGAGGCCTTGTCATTTCAAAAAATCATCGACGATTTTTCCGTCATCGATGATTGGGAAGAGCGCTACCGCTACATCATAGAGCTTGGGCGCAAAATGCCAGAATTCTCCAATAAGTATCGCACTGACGAACTTAAAGTTCGCGGCTGTGCAAGCCAAGTCTGGTTGTTTTCGCATACGGAGCAATCCGGCAAGAATGGCGACACCCTGTTCTTCAGCGGAGACAGTGACGCTATCATCGTGCGCGGATTGATCGCCCTTTTGCTTCTGCTCTATTCTGGAAAAACCGCGCACGACATTCTGGCGATTGATGCCCGGCAGGTATTGGGCGGACTTGGCCTGGACACTCACCTCAGTCAGCAGCGATCTAACGGATTGTTCGCAATGGTAGAACGTATTCAAGCAGACGCGCGCCGCGCGCAGAAGTTTGATTGAACAGCCAGCGCTATTTCGCTGGCGGTGATGCAGGCGCCCCGGCTTCAACCGGTCCGCCTTCGCCCGCGACAAACGCAGGCCCGGACTGCGTCAACAAATTTCCCGTAAACGCCGGTGGCGCAGGCGCAGCGGGCGCCACTGCGGGAATGACTTCCGATCCGCCCGCAGGCGTCACACTTGGTCCCGGTGCCGAGGTTTCGACCACCATCTCTGAGTCGCGAGCGGTAGCCGCACCATTGACTGTTGCATCAATAGCACCAGACACAAGGTCCTGTGGCGCGACAGCCCCTATCGCTGGCTGAAGTGTTGGTGATGCTGCTTGCACCACCGACAACGCGGCACCAGGGGCTGCTTTCGACGCTTCACGCAATTCCGCCGCGCGGATGCAAACGCCCTGCTGCGAACGCAAAACGTCTATGGGGCGCAACATCCGGTCACTGACCGGCGCAACGACCATTTCCGCTGCACCAATTTCCTGGACAATCAACTGCTCAGCTTTCGTTTGCGCACGGGCAACGACACTGGCTGCATTTTCCGCGCGCTCTTGAGCTCCCCGAGTAAATCCACTCCGGCTGGAACAAGCCGATCTCATGCGGCAAAGGTCGAGCATCGCCACCGCTTCACGCAACTGCTGCGCTGCCGCAGGCGCCGATGCCACGCACCCTTCTGCGCCTGGTGTAATGTCACTCACCCGGTCCAAAATGGCCTGCAGCCGGGCGAGATCGAAAAGTGCGGCCCCCAGCGCATCAGTAGCCTTCTGCCAATCAATCGGGGTGCCTTCCAGGGGCCGCGTTTCTTTTCCGAGAATCGCGAGATTGGCAGCAAAAGCTTTGAGCCTCCAAGCCGCCTCATTGCGTGGATCGTTTTTGCTGTCGGCAACTGTCGCGGAATGCTCCATGTCTGCAGCCAGCTGCGCTGCCGAAACCGCCCGCTCTTCCACCATTTCAGACGCCAGTTTCGGCAAGTGCCCATTGGAAGCGTTGCCCAGCACGAGCGGAAGCATTTTGGTTACATACACGGCCTCATCACGCACGCGCTTCACTTCGGCTTTGAACGAAGATGCTCCAACCGCCAGCAGTGCCGCCGACGGTCCGGCCGCTGCAGGGCTAAACCGGCCTCCAGCACCACCCAAAGACCGCTCAACCAATAGAACATCTGCCTTCAGCTCGGCGGTCGCATTACAATCAACAGAGGGACATGCAGACTCCGCACAAACCCGCGCTGACTTTCGAACCGCGCCCGCGAGCAAAAGTGCCGACGTCACTGAATCGTTGGCACCGCTTGCACACGCAGACCCAGAAACCCGTGTAACCGGAGCCCGACAAAAATCTTCCGCCTTACAACGGCTTGCCCAGCTTGTGAGCGCCGCAGCCGCGGACTCAGCGCTATCAGCAGACTTTTCCGCCGTTCGCAGCTCCACTTCACGAGTGAGTTCCCGCTTATCCATACTGATCGTGGTTTGCAGCGCCGTGGCCTGCTGACGCGCGCTTTTGGCATAGCGCGCAAATGTTTGGGCGAGTTCGGCCACTGCGGTGCAATATTTGCAGGCGCTGGCCTCAGCTTGAAGTGAGCTTTGTTTGTTTTCGCGCTCTATCTGAGCAGCGATCGCAGGTTTCAAGGGCCGGATAAGCTCAAGACCTGGCGGTGTAAGATCCACACTTAAATACGCTGAAGCAACGCCCAGGCACAAAGCCAAGACGATCACGCCAGCAACAGCGAGCACATCACGCATGTAAACAACCCACCCGGGAAACAAAGCCCCGGTCTCCGCGCCACTATTGTTGGCTTTTCGGAGACCCCCCATTCGTTGCGGCAGAGCATCACATAAGCGAATTCCTTTTTCAATTTGCAGGCGATTGAAATTTTGGCATTTCTATGTATCTGATTCGGCACATCCACTAGATGCAGTAGGACCCCGTAAATCTCCTGACGTAAGAACTTAGTTTGGTTATCCTGTCGAGGCCGATTCGATTGTGGATTCAAGCAAAGCAGCATCAGGCCGACACTGAAAGCAGGCCGGAAATGGTGGGAAATCAATGCCGATACCATTCCTCCACAAATTTTTGTCCGCTGCCACGCGCAGCAACTTCGAACAGCAACCTGAAATGGTAAATTCACACGCTTGGCCCCTGAGCTTGGTCGGCATCGACGGGCCACAACTGATCCGCTTCAACATTATGGGGATCGGAGAGACGGCACCACGCAAGGCGGGCATCTTCATTTACGCCCGCCGGGTGAACAAGGATTGGCGGGCCATCTATATCGGCGAAAGTGCAAACCTATGCACCCGCCTCTCGTTCAATGAGATTGCCGCCGATGCGCTGTTATCTGGGGCAACTGACATTCACATCATGCAACTGGTCGCGGACGCCACCACGCGCCGCGATCTGGCAGAGCGGTTGATTGCCACCAACCGCCCAATACTGAACGAAGACGAGCGCATCCACATCAAACCGATTTCACAAGGCCAGCGCTCGCGGCCAACCAAAGGCAAGCCGCAAGCCGCGTGAATCCGGTCAGTTCGGCTCGACGTAATTCTTGAGCAACCTGGCGCTCGCAAATGGCACAAATCCCAAGGCCCGGCTGGTCGACATAATCAGCGCCACGTTACGTGACTCCGTCGCGTAGTCGACGGTGAAAACCGTTTTACCCCTAGCCTGCGCACCTTGAAGCATCGGCACAATCACCGCCTCGCCGGCAAAGTGCATGGCATTCGCCGCATCGCGCCCATAAGCCTTGCGGCACGGCCCGCTCAAGCTTGCAAGAAATGCAGACGATCCAACCTCCGTCTGCGTGCGAGGCACCGGACAGTCCCCTTGCGGACCACTATCGGCCCCCGTGAACCAGATGTCTTCGTGCGCAACAGCATCTATGGCATCCACATAGCCAGCATCGGAAAGCAGCGGCGCCGCATTCTGGGCAATGATCAGAAATCCCGGATCGCGCGCTTTGGCGGTGCGGGAAATCTCGCGCACCCAAGCCACCATTTCCGCGCGGGCATCGACACCTTCACGTTTGGCTTTGGCCAAGACATTGCTGTCTTCAAAACCACCGATCCAATCCAGATAAACGCCATCAAACCCCGCCTGCTGGATGGAGGCAAGCAAGCCCCCTTCTCCGGCAATCAACGCCTTCCACGCCTTCGACCAGTACGCGACGGGATAATTGTCCTGCCAGCCATCCGGGTCAGTCCCCAGAATCCACGACGGCTTGCCGATCCGCCAGCCTTTTTTCCAATACGTGCGGTAACTCTCCGCCTGGCCAACATTGAGATAGGCGATCACCAGCCGCCGCCCACCATCGGGACGTAGCTTCAACTGCCGGACCACAGTGGAACTTTTGTCCGCAGCAAAGCCCGGCTGCGATGACACATGATCGATCACCACCAAATCATGAGCGGAGCCAGCAATCTGTGCCGCGACAGGCACCTCCAAATCGTTGTTGAGCAACAACAGCCAGTTTTGCACCCCGGCCAGCGGCGGCCGCTCTTCCGCAGCCCAGGCATTACCACACACCATCAGCATAAAAATGGTCAGACGCCACACGCTTGGTATTCCCTTGTTTGCCACCGCCCCCCAGCATCCGCTAAGAGTAGTAAACAGAACCTAACGATTGGATTGCCCATGGACGGAAGTAGCCTCAGCCCCATCTGGGCCGTTCCCTTCATTGGCCTGTTGCTCTCAATTGCCGTCCTGCCCCTGGCCACACCCCATTTGTGGCACCACCATTATGGCAAGATCGCAGCCGCCTGGGCCACAGCCTTCCTCGCCCCCTTTGCCGCCATTTATGGCCAGTCGATTGCCACCTACGAATTCCTGCACGTCATGCTGCTCGACTACGTGCCCTTCATCGTCGTGCTGTTTGCGCTCTACACGATTTCCGGCGGCGTATTCATCGACGGTCACATTAAAGGTACGCCCTGGACCAACACCGGCCTGCTTGCAGGCGGCACTCTGATCGCCAGCATCACCGGCACCACCGGCGCCTCGGTCCTGCTCATCCGTCCCCTCCTGCGCGCCAACCAAGGCCGTAATTACAATGTCCACGTCGTAGTCTTTTTCATCTTCCTGGTCTCCAACATCGGCGGCTCGCTGACCCCGCTGGGCGACCCGCCCCTCTACATCGGCTTTCTCAAAGGCGTGGACTTCTTCTGGCCGGCGCAGTTCCTGTGGTCGAAAACCTTGCTGCTGGCCTCACTTTTGCTGGTCATTTTCTTTGCACTCGACAGCCTGCTTTATGCGCGCGACAAGAAAATCGCCCCGCCCCCCGCCACGTCAAACGCGATCAAATTCAAAGGCTGGCTGAACATCTTTCTCCTGATCGCCGTCATCGCCGTTATCCTGGCCTCGGCGTTCTGGAAGACCGATGAGCATATCACCATCCACGGCGTTCACGTCGACTACCCCAACATCGCCCGCGTCATCGCGCTCTTGGGCCTGGCCGCCATGTCCCTGCTCCTGACCCCGATAGCCTACCGCGAAGGCAACGCCTTCACCTGGGGGCCGATCGCCGAAGTCGCCAAGCTCTTCGCCGCCATCTTCGTCACCATCGTCCCCGTCATCGCGATGCTGAAGGCCGGTGAGAGCGGCGCCTTTGCGCCCATCCTGTCCCTCCTCACCAACCCGGACGGCAGCCCCAACAACGCCGCCTATTTTTGGGCGACCGGCGGCCTGTCGAGCTTCCTCGACAACGCGCCGACCTATCTGGTTTTCTTCAATGCCGCAGGCGGCGACCCGCAAGCCCTGATGGGGCCATTGGCCACAACCCTCACAGCCATTTCGGCCGGCGCCGTTTTCATGGGCGCCAACACGTATATCGGCAACGCCCCCAATTTCATGGTCAAAGCCATCGCCGAAGAGGCCGGAGTGAAGATGCCGAGCTTCTTTGGCTACATGGCGTGGTCAATTTGCATCCTTCTGCCCTGTTTCGCCCTGGTGACTGTCCTGTTTTTCTGAAAATCGGGCTCAAATCAGCCAAAACATTTAGGACGAACAGGACACAGGACACTGTCCCAGAACACTGTCCTGTTTGTCCTGTCCTGTTCGTCCCGAACACGACAATTCAAGCGACCCGCGCCGAGATCAACGCGCGACGTGGCTTCTTCCTCTCCTTGGATGAGCAACAAATCGCCGCCCGATGAAGACCACTGGCGCTTCAAATCGAAACCTCCCATGAGAGCCGACTCGAGCTGGTCAACTGTGATCGTGTCGTACACCTCCGCCGCGACTGCGGAATGAGAGAGCAAACCGCCCAATACAAACACCGCGATTAAAAACATTGACTTCCACATAAGGATACCTTTCGCCGTTTGAGCCTTGCTGAGCAAGGGCATTTTGAAGTTGCACGATGACTTGGTTATCAAAAACCAGGCTCGCCGATGAGGTGAGCTCCCTGCGCTAAATTCGGGGTCAGTATTCATTTTCGCGAGGTTGGCGGCGCTTATGATGCTGGTGAAAACGGAGACAGGAACCGGGCCGGTCAGGCGTGACGGAGTCTTCCACTATCCAGATTACAGCGCCGAAATGCGCAGAAAGCGCCGAGAATTAAAAGAGAACAAATTGTCGCATAGACTTATATTTGCTAAAAACCGCGGCGGTCCCGGCTAATTCGGACACCCCGGGCAACCCTGGTAAAGACGTCTGAGCCAAGCCCCTGACCCTTTTTTCGGAAGACCGAAGAAAGGGTGAGGGGTCCACCAGTTGGCGTCAGACACCACTCACAACTGATCCACATCACGCATCGAAGCACGTCACTCCGATCGCGGCACGCTCTTCAGCGCACCATGATCGCGAGCCCTGCGCATTTCGGCTCGGATGCGTTCGATCAAAGCGTCGGGGACATAGCCAAAACCCAATTTGCCCTCCGGCGTGACGCCCACATCCGGCCCCAGCCAATCGAACGCGTTAAACTCATCGCAAATCACCCATGAACGGTGAGCGGGAAGACCCAGATGCACCAGAACGCGCCGCGGAATCTCTTGGGCGTGTCGCGTCGCATCCGGTTCTTGGCTTGTCACCGGTGCAACGGCGACGCGCCGTTTGCCCGCCGTCGCCTCACTGATGACGACCACCACCGGGCGAGCCTTGCGACCACTCTCTTCGCCAGCTTCGTGTTCGCGCCGCCACAGATAGAAGTACGGAATGACAAGCCCCGGTTCTGGCGTCAGACCAGCCAAGGCATCAATCCGCCATCAGCTTGTCGAGCTTGGGCCTGCGCTTGGGAAGTTTCTTGCTGAGCGACGCCGCGAGATTCGCGTCCATCTCCCACGCATAGCGCACCTCGGGCAGGCTGTCGCGAACCTTCAGATAACTCGCGAACTCTCCTGCCGAAACGAAATAGCCGAGCACCACACCAGTCTTTTGGTTGGTAACCATCACCGGCTCGGATTGGGCCGCGAACGACCATTGCCCGAAGCGGCCCGCGAACTCTGTTGATGACACGTTCCGCAGCTTTTTTGCCAATATCCTGGCCATTGGGCTATTCCTCTATATTCCGGATTATAACCAATATAGGTTATTTTAGCCTAAATGCGCAAGCGCGATGAATGTCAATACTCCCAAGACCCTGCCCAGGCGATCCAGGTCCCCGGTCGCGCCGGTTCGGCCATCCTCTCGCCGTCATCCCGCGCGCGCTGCAGCACTCTTGTGCTGCTGCGCGCGCGGGACCCACCCGGGTGCAGCCTCACCGCCATAGAAATAATTCGGTGACAGTGCACTCTATTGCGAACGATGAGAGCAATTGAATGCACTGTCACCGTAATCTTCCAGCGCGCGGAATCGGCGAAGAAGAAGCGCGCAATCGGATCTGCGGCGAAGCCGAGCAGAAGCGTGCTCATCGCCTTCTCGCGCTGGTGCTTCGAAGCTGCTTTCACCTTGGGCATTAGCATCGGTCTGATCCTCCGTGCTGGATCCGCCGTCGTTTTAGCGGACCCGGCAAATGGACGCAACAGCGCGCCCGGAAGTAGGCCTGGCTCGCTTCGGCGACAGAAGGTCCATCTCTGAAATCAGCGACAGTGCGTTGGGCTGCACCGATTTCACTCCTGAGTTTTTCCCAACCCTCTGAAAATGAATGCTTTCACATTTCACTTGCCTGCTGCCGGGCGGCAATCGCCGCAGGCCGCGCGTAACACCGTGTGAGCCATTCACGAGCACTCGGGTAGTTTGTGAAATCGACATGTGCCGCGCGAGACGGCGACAACACGGCTGCGACGTTAAGATCGGCGACCGAAAAATGTGAAGCCGCCAGCCACTGCCCCGATGCCAAGGCAGTTTCCAGCACCGCCATCGCTTTGGCC
>JANOFD010000737.1:0-3413 GCA_031413455.1 Rhodobiaceae bacterium | reverse complement strand
AATTCCGGGTCAATAGAGAGCGCGCGCCTGAAAACGTCTGCCGCTTCTTGACGTTTTCCGAGCGCTTCGAAGGACAACCCTTGCCAGGCAAACACAAATTTCGGATGAGGATGCCCGCTTTGCAACGCCATGTCGTAGTCGCTAATAGCTTCGCTATGGCGATTAAATTTTCGATGAAGGTTCCCTCTGTTGGCATAGGGCTCAGCGTAGCTTTGGTTCAATCGGATTGATAAGCTATAGTCGCGAACTGCGGTCTCGTAGTCACCGATGGCCTCGAAGGCCAATCCACGGTTATTGAGCGTACGCGGTCGAAACTCTTTTGGAAGATCCTCATGCCAAAGTGCAATTGTGTAGTCCAGGATGGCGCGGCCAGCTTCGCCATCCATGTAAAACGCCATGCCGCGGCGATGATAAGTGAGCGCGAGGTTCTCTTGAGACAAGTCTCTACTTTGAATAGCGCGTGTAAATAGGTCTATAGCGGCACGGGCGTCGTTTGCTCCCATCCTGGCGACACCGGCATCTGCGTCGGCGGCGCCGCCTGCGAATGCAGGCAAACTCATGAGAATGATTGCCACAAGGGCTAGAGGCGCGCGCAACATGGGGAGCAGGATATAGTGATTCGGGTAAAACCCGTAACTGCAATGGTATAGAGTTGCCGCAGAACCATGCGCGTGGCACGAAATCAATTACTTCAACTTACGGATGAGCTCTGGATGACTAGGTCTAACGGATGAACACAACACAAAGTGTGCGGCCCGTACGTAAAGCTGTTTTTCCGGTGGCCGGAATGGGGACTCGCTTCCTTCCCGCCACAAAAGCGGTCCCGAAGGAGATGCTGCCTGTCGTAGACAAGCCTGTAATCCAATATGCGGTTGAAGAGGCGAAGGCTGCCGGTATTGAACAGTTCATCTTCGTGACCGGGCGCGGCAAGCACGTCATTGAGGACCATTTTGACCGGGCGTACGAATTAGAAGCTTTGCTGTCGTCTCGAGAGAAAACCACCGAGCTCAAAAGCTTGCTTGAAGCGCTGCCGCCGAGTGGCTCCGTCAGCTTTACGCGCCAGCAAAACCCCTTGGGGCTTGGTCATGCAGTATGGTGCGCGCGCCATTTTGTCGGCAATGAACCGTTTGCTGTTCTGCTGCCAGACGAACTGCTTGTGTCCAAGCCTGGATGTTTGCAGAGCATGGCTGAGGCTTATGCGAAAACGGGCGGCTGTATGTTGGCGGTGCGTGAAGTTCCGAAAGAAGAAACTCGGCGGTACGGTATTATCGACCCAACTGGTGAGGCGGATAATTTGATTTCCGTTCGCGGAATCGTTGAAAAGCCGGAACCGCAAGCGGCACCCTCGCAGTTGGCCGTGATCGGGCGCTATATATTACCACCTGAAGTCTTTGTGGAACTTGAACGGCACGAGAAAGGCGCTGGCGGAGAAATTCAATTGACAGACGCCTTAGCCCGGCTCATTGGCCGCACACCTTTTCACGGGTTCCGCTTCAATGGACAACGGTATGATTGCGGGGACAAAGTTGGCTTCTTGCACGCCAATATCGCGGTGGGTCTAAGCCACCCCGATACAGCCGGTCCGTTGAAGGAAATACTCAAGAACCTCTCACTCTAATTTGAATGGATTTCTACAATGCGCGTGGCGATGATCGGCACTGGATACGTTGGACTCGTCTCAGGCGCGTGCTTCTCCAATTTTGGACATCACGTCGTATGCGTCGACAAGGACGCGGAAAAAATTGAACGGCTCAAGAAGGGCGACATCCCGATATTTGAGCCTGGCCTCAACAGGTTGGTGGCGGACAATGCGGCCTCCGGGCGTTTGACGTTTACAACCGATTTAACATCAGCGGTACCAGACGCAGAAGCCGTGTTTATAGCGGTCGGCACACCGAGCCGCCGTGGCGATGGCTTTGCCGATTTGTCATATGTCTATGACGCCGCCAGCGAGATCGCAGACTCATTGAAGTCTTATACCGTGGTCATCACCAAATCGACTGTCCCGGTGGGTACCAGTAACAAGGTTGAGCAAATCATTCTTCAACGCCAGCCGGAGGCTGAGTTCGACGTTGCCTCCAACCCTGAGTTTTTGCGCGAAGGTTCTGCGATCGAGGATTTTCAGCGGCCTGATCGCATCGTGGTTGGCGCAGACAGCGACCGTGCTCGCAATGTATTGCGTGCGTTGTATCGTCCGCTATTTTTGAACGATAAGACGCCGTTTGTCTTCACATCGCGCGAAACGTCAGAACTAATCAAGTATGCCAGCAACGCGTTCCTGGCGATGAAAATAACGTTCATCAATGAGATGGCCGATTTGTGTGAGAAGTCTGGGGCAGACATCCAGGACGTTTCACGGGGCATTGGACTTGACGGACGAATTGGATCAAAATTTTTGAATGCGGGACCTGGCTATGGCGGCTCTTGCTTTCCGAAAGATACTTTGGCGCTCGTCCGTTTGGCGGCGGAGTTTGGCGCGCCCTCACGGTTGATCGAGTCTGTCGTGGAGGTGAATGACAACCGCAAAAAACGTATGGCCGAGAAAATCATTGACGCTTTCGGTGGCGTGAAGGGCAAGACGGTTGCAATTCTGGGTGTGACGTTCAAGCCCAACACAGATGATATGCGCGACAGCCCGTCTTTGGACATCATCCCGGCTTTGCAGGCGGCGGGAGCCAACATTCGTGCGTTCGACCCCGAAGGCATGGTCGAAGCTGGTAAGATGCTACCCGGTGTCACCTGGGCGAGGAACACTTCCGAAGCGGTATCAAAGGCCGACGGCGTTGTCATCTTGACGGAATGGAATGAGTTTCGGGCGTTGGACTTCACGCTTTTGAAATCTTTGCTGAAGCGCGCCCTGCTTGTGGATCTGCGCAATATATACAACCCGCGAGACATGGTTGAAGCCGGGTTCGAGTATCACAGCGTTGGCCGATCTTCTGTCAGGCCCTGATCAACTACGGGACAACTCAAGCTATCAACTTTTCCGCCCGCAATTTTTCGATGATGGCGTCTGCCGCAGCTTCGGGGGAAAGGTCTACGGTGTTGACGTGGATTTCGGCTGCTTCTGGCGGTTCGTAGGGCGAGTCTAGCCCAGTAAAGTTTTTGATCTCGCCAGCTTGGGCACGCTTGTACAGGCCTTTGGGATCACGGGACATGCAAACCTCAAGCGGGGTGTCGACATAGACCTCGAGGAACTCGCCCGCCTGAACCAGTTCACGAGCTGTCCGGCGTTCGGAGCGAAACGGTGAAATGAACGACACCAATACAATGAGCCCCGCATCGACAAACAATCTGGCGGTCTCGGCAACGCGGCGGATGTTTTCCACCCGATCAGCGTCGGTGAAACCCAGGTCGCGGTTCAAACCATGGCGGACGTTGTCGCCATCCAGCAAGTACGTGTGGCGTCCACT
>JANOFD010000736.1:0-3256 GCA_031413455.1 Rhodobiaceae bacterium | reverse complement strand
GATCGGCGAGGCATAGCCCGCGCGATTAACGAACTCGCCGAAAGTTTCGATCTGTTCCCACTCTGAACATTTATAGGGCGCGCCGGGCCACGGATTGAACGGGATCAGGTTGATCTTGGCTGGAATGCCGCCAATCACCCGCACCAACTCCTTCGCATCCGCCATCGAATCATTCACGCCCTTCAGCATCACATACTCAAACGTAATGCGCCGCGCATTCGACAATCCCGGATAGTTGCGGCAGGCGTTCAGCAGTTCCTTGATCGGATATTTCTTGTTCAGCGGCACCAGCACATCGCGCACCTCATCGCGCGCCGCGTGCAGCGAAATCGCCAGCATCGCGCCGATCTCTTCGCCCGCGCGCGGGATCATCGGCACAACACCCGCCGTCGACAAGGTGATCCGCCGCTTCGACACAGACAAGCCTTCGCCGTCTGAAACAATCGCCAGCGCATCACGCACATTCTCGAAATTATAGAGCGGTTCGCCCATCCCCATCATCACCACATTGGTGATCTGGCGGTCTTCGGAATTGCGCCCCGCGCGCGGCCATTCGCGCAAATCATCGCGCGCGATCATCACCTGCCAGACGATTTCCGCCACCGTCAGATTGCGCACCAGCTTCTGCGTACCGGTATGACAAAACCTGCAATTCAAAGTGCAACCCACCTGCGAAGAGATACAAAGCGTCCCCCGATCTTCATCCGGGATGTAGACGGTTTCAACTTCGATCCCGGGCCCAAACCGGATCAGCCATTTGCGCGTGCCGTCGGCCGACACTTGCGCCGTCACGATCTCCGGCCGCTGCAGCGAAAACGCACCATCAAGCTCTGCACGAAAAGATTTCGCCAGCGTCGTCATTGCACTGAAATCAGTGGCACCTTGCACATAGAGCCCGTTCCACAGCTGGTTCGCACGCATCGATTGGTGCTTGGGCTCAACACCCATTCCCGCCAGCGCAGTTTTCAACCCGTCGCGCGTCAGGCCGACAAGACTGGGTTTCACCGGATCACTCATAAAGGCACTTCTTCTTTTCTGGGCGAGACAACAAAAAAGGGCGGCTGAAGTTCAGCCACCCTTCAAAAGTCTTGGAGATTGGCAGCTACAGCTGTCTATTTGCAGCCTTCCGCCGCTTTGTCGAGTGCGGCCGATATGCCCTTGAGTGAATACGTATCGGTCGTGAGAGTTCCACGCTTCGAAAAGCCCTTAACCGTCAATTCCGAGGCCGTCCGCATGCCCGTTATCAATCTTTGTTCATCAGGGCCCGTCGGCATCCAGGCGGCATCAGCTTTGGTAAAGAACTCAAACTTGTCAGAGCCAACTTGAATTGTAGCCTTCGAGGCGTCCTTGAATTGATAGCCGATGATCACCGAAGGCTCATGCGCGATGCTTGCTTTGGGCCATGTCGTAATCAGGAAATAAATCGGGTCGCGTTTTGCCGAAGCGGGCTCCTTGGCCTTGGGCGACGAGATCGCGTAGCAAACCGCGCCACGCCCGTCGGTGGTCTTGTACGCCTCCCAGTCGTCAAACGTGCCCAGCAGCGAAGGAGCCGCTGTCTGTGCCAGCGCCGGTCCAATACAAAAAACAAACCCGAGTGTCGCCAGGGCAATACGGCCAAAATTCAAACGCATCGAGAATTCCTTTGCTACTGAAGTCACGAGGGCACTTCCCCAGTATGTCGCCCAACTGAGGCATCTTTGTGAAGCCCCTTCGGCGTTGAATGTGTGGCGTAATGATCGATTCCCCATTGGTAAAGGGGTTTGCTAGGGTAGGGGGCTGCAACCAGGCCTAGCAAGGGCGGCAATCCAAGGCCCAAACTGAAATATATGTGATGAACCCCACTCTTGTAGAACTCACCCGCGGCGACCGCATTGAAAGCGCCCATCGCGGCGCCATCGCCATCGCCGACGCCCAAGGCGTACTCCGCGCCAAATGGGGCGATACGGATCAACCGGTCTACCCACGCTCCGCCTTCAAATCGCTCCAGGCGCTGGCGCTTGTCGAAACGGGTGCCGCAAACGCCTTTGACGTCAGCGAAGAAGAACTGGCCCTCGCCTGCGCCTCTCATTCCGGCGAACCCATGCACACCGGGCGCGTGAACGCCTGGCTCGACCGCATCGGCTGCAAGGATGGAAATCTTGCCTGCGGCCCTCATCTGCCGTTTCACGAGCCCACTGCCCATGCGATGATCCGCGCAAGCCAACAACCCTGCCGCGTCCATAACAATTGCTCGGGCAAGCACACCGGCTTTCTGACGCTCGCCCGCCACCTCAAAGTGTCGATCGACGGCTACGAGCACCCCGATCATCCCGTGCAGGTCATGGTGCGCGAAACCATAGCCAGCCTGTGCGACGTGACAGCCCACACCCTGCCCATCGGCATCGACGGCTGCGCCGCACCGAACTACGCCATCCCCCTGCAACGCTTGGCACAGGCCATGGCGCGTCTGGGTGATACGGCATCGTTGGCATCATCTCGCGCCTCAGCCGCCAAGCGCTTGCTCAAAGCCTGGAAATCCCACCCGTCTTTGGTGTCGGGCACCGGCCGCGCCTGTGCAGATTTGATCGAAGCATCGACAGGCCAAACCGTCGTCAAGACCGGCGCGGAAGGTGTCTTCATGGCCGTGTTGCCGGAGCAGGGCCTCGGCATCGCACTCAAGATCGACGACGGCGCAAGCCGCGCTGCCGAAGCCGTGATGGCCCGCCTGTTGGTGCTTCTAAGTGTCGCCAGCGAATCCGCGCCTGCTATCGCCAGACATCTCAACCCACCTATCCGCAACTGGCGTGGCGACATCGTCGGCGAACGTCGTACGACAGCAGCGCTTGGCGTTTGCACGCCACTCGCATAACGTCGCGTTGAACCCGCCATCAGGAGCCCCCCAATGAAAGCCGTCCTCTGCAAAAGCTATGGCCCACCAGAAAGCCTCGTGCTTGAAGAAACCGCCAGCCTCAGACCCGCTGAAGGCCAGGTTGTCATCGCCGTCAAGGCGGCCGGCGTGAACTTCCCCGATCTGCTGATGATCCAGAACAAATACCAGTTCCGCCCGCCTCTGCCGTTCTCTCCCGGTGGCGAAGTGGCAGGCACAGTCAAGGAACTGGGCGCCAATGTCGCCAACGTCAAAGTCGGCGACCGCGTCATTGCCTCAACCGGCTTTGGCGGCTTTGCTGAAGAGGCGCTCGCGCCTGCGGCCCGCTGCATCGCCTTCCCGGCGAACATGGACTTCGTCGAAGCCTCGGCCTTCGTGATGACCTACGGC
>JANOFD010000735.1:0-1914 GCA_031413455.1 Rhodobiaceae bacterium | reverse complement strand
CCCACTGGCGCGACGGCGGGGCAGGGGCCCAAAGTCTCGCGCAAAATGTGGTGTCCCTCTGCGACGGTGGCACGGCGCAATTCAAGCCGCTCTACCCCGACGACATGCCGCTATGGGACAAAGTGCACACCATCGCAACCTCGCTCTACGGCGCCAGCGAAATCACAGCCGATGTGAGCATCCGCCAGCGTTTCCGTGACCTGCAAAGCGAAGGCTTCGGCCATTTGCCGGTCTGCATCGCCAAAACCCAATATTCCTTCTCGACCGACCCCAACCTCAAAGGCGCCCCCTCGGGCCACGCCGTCGCCATCCGCGAGGTCCGCCTCTCGGCCGGCGCCGAATTCGTCGTCGTCATCACCGGGGACATCATGACCATGCCCGGCCTCCCCAAAACCCCCGCCGCCACAGCCATCCGCCTCAACGAACGCGGCGAAGTGGAAGGGCTGTTTTGAGGATGGGGAGGGCGCGATGGTAGATCGCCTATTCGCCGAACCGGCGCTTGCGGCACTCTACGACCCGATGTGTCCGCGCCAACTTCGGGCCGACTTCGATTTCTATTTGCCGCGGGTCATGGCGGCGGGTTCCGTGCTCGATGTCGGCTGTGGCACCGGCGCAATGCTGCACGAGGCTCGAATCGCCGGACATTCAGGCAGACTCTGCGGACTCGATCCGGCCGAGGGAATGCTGAAAGAGGCGCGCAAGCACACGGACATCGAGTGGCACCTCGGCAATCTTGCTACGTTGACCATCGCCGACGCCTTCGACCTAGTCGTGATGACCGGCCATGCCTTTCAGGTTCTCATTGAGGACCATGAACTGCAGACCTCGCTCGCTGCAATCCGCGCCTTGTTGGCAAGCAATGGCCGCTTTGTTTTCGAGACGCGAAACCCAACGGCGCAAGCATGGACACATTGGACGCCCGACTACCCACACGCCATTCGCGGCACCGGGACGAAAATGGTTCGCAAGGTTACAGTGCCCTTCGACGGGCGTACCATCTCATTCACCCACACTTTCACCAACCCGGACTGGGACCATGAGCAAATCAGCCAAAGCACGCTGAGATTTCTGGACCGCCCGACGCTATTGCAGTTCTTGAACGAAGCCGGTCTCGAAATCGAAGCCCAATTCGGCAACTGGGACCACACCCCAGTCACAGACCGTAGCCCCGAAATCATCACCATCGCCCGCAGGACGCCTCACGCCTTCGGACCCTTTGAAACAGGTCCTTGGCGGACAGAGAGGCCCTAAATAATGTTTCCGCCAGCGCTCGCGCTAGACCGTTTCACCTTCGGAAACACTAGTCAGTCCCTAGCTAATTGAGCGATTCTAGTTCGGTGCTGGCCGGTCACGTTCCCGCGTGGCCGCAAATCAAACTAGGGCCGGAACTAGGGCCGGAAGGTGACACATGGCGAGAATGCTTCACAAACTGAACCCCAAAGAAGTCGCGGCGGCGAAAGAGCCGGGCCGTATCAGCGACGGCGGCGGGCTTTACCTTTCAATCTCACCCGATGGCCGCAAACGCTGGGTGTTCCTGTACGCGTTCATGGGCAAGCAGCGCGAGCTGGGCTTGGGTTCAGCCGTCAAAGATGGCGTGACCCTGGCCAAGGCACGCGAGGCCGCCGGAGCCGCACGGCAGTTACTGCAGGCGGGCACCGATCCCATCGAGGTAAAGCGTGAGGCTGAACGGGCCATTGCGCCGCAAGCCGTGCCCACCTTCGGCACCTTCGCCGATGACTACATCAAGACCATGCGCCCGGCATGGCACAACGAGCGGCACGCCGCACAATGGGAATCAACACTGCGGGTGCAGGCGGCACCCATCCGTGAAAAGCTGGTCAACGAGATCGACACAGAGGCCGTCCTGAGCGTCTTGCAGCCTATTTGGTCGAGGATACCAGAGACGGCCCAACG
>JANOFD010000734.1:0-7879 GCA_031413455.1 Rhodobiaceae bacterium | reverse complement strand
ACGACTGACAACGATTGGGACGTGTTCAAGTAGGACAAACAGGACAGGATTTTTTAGGACACTATCCTGTGTCCTGTTTGTCCTATTAAAATTGGCTGATACGCGGCCCTAATGCGCGAAGATATCTTCGTCGCCCCAGCCCGCCAGGTCCAAAGCCGAGCGCGTCCCGACAAAATCGAAGCACCTCAGCGCCAGGTCCTGCCGGCCCTCACGCGCCAACATCGCGTCCAGCGTCGCCTTCAGTCTGTGCAAGTGCAACACGTCCGACGCCGCATACGAAAGCTGCGCATCGCTCAGTTTCGCCGCCCCCCAGTCCGAGCTCTGCTGCTGTTTCGACAAATCAACGTCGAGCAACTCTTTGACCAGATCCTTCAGTCCATGCTTGTCGGTATACGTGCGCACCAGTTTCGACGCGATTTTCGTGCACCACACCGGCGCCGTCGATACTTTCAGATAGCGCTGAAACACACCCACATCGAAGCGGGCATAGTGAAAGATCTTCGTCACCTCCGGGTCCGCCAGCAACCGCACCATATGCGGCGCATTGTAGGTCTTGCGGTCAAAGCGCACGACATGACAGTGCCCGTCGCCGCCCGAAAGCTGGGCCAGGCACAACCCATCGCGCAAAGGGTTCAGCCCCATCGTTTCCGTGTCGATGGCAACGCTTTTGCCAAAGTCGACGCCGCCCGGCAGATCGCCTTCGTGAAAGTGAATTTTCATGTCAGCTTTAATCCTGCGGTCGTCGAAGAAGTCAAATGGTGCCCAGGAGAGGACTCGAACCTCCACGCCTCGCGGCGCTAGTACCTGAAACTAGTGCGTCTACCAATTCCGCCACCAGGGCACGAAGGACCGGTTAAGGGCGCGAGTGGTATCCGTGGAGACTGCCCCATGTCAACGAAAAGGCGGCTTCAACTTGCAGGTTCTTTTCGTTATCAAGGCACAAATCAATTTTGAAGGGCCTTAGCCTTGAACAAATCCCCAGCGCCAAAAATCGTCACAGTCATAGGCGGCACCGGTTTCCTGGGCCGCCAGATCGTTCGCCGCCTGGCCCGCGACGGCTTCCGCATCCGCGTGACCTCCCGCCACCCCAGCCTGGCCCATTCGATCATACCGCTGGGCGATGTCGGCCAAATCGCCATTGTCCGTGCCGATATCCGCAAAGAGCAGGAACTTGCCAAAGCGGTCGAAGGCGCCGCCATCGTGGTCAATCTTGTGGGAATACTGCGGCCAACAGGGGGCGCCTCGTTCGCCGACATTCATGCCCAAGGCGCCGCAAACGTGGCCAGCGCTTGCGCCAAGGCGGGGGTGTCTCGCCTAATCCACGTTTCGTCAATTGGCGCCGACGCAAACGCGAAATCCGCCTACGCCCGCTCCAAAGCCAAAGGCGAAACTGCCGCTCTTCACGCGTTCCCCAGCACAACAATTTTGCGCCCCTCAATCGTATTTGGCAGCGGCGATGGCTTCTTCAATATGTTTGCCAGCCTGCTTCGCATGTCGCGCATTGCCTTTCCGCTTCTCGGCGGCGGCAAGACAAAGTTCCAGCCTGTCTATGTCTGTGATGTCGCCGACGCCATCGCCAACGCCATTGCCAACCCCCGCACGCGCGGCAAGACATTCGAGCTCGGCGGACCAGCAGTCTATTCGTTGAAGGAATTGCTTGAATTCATCGCCACCACCACCGGGCGCAAGCGCATATTCTTTCCGTTCCCGTCATTCGTGCTCGAGCCACTCGCCGCTCTGTCCGGCTGGTTGCCATTCTCGCCCATCACGCTGGATCAGGCCCGCCTGCTGCGCAAGGATAACATTGTCAAGGCAGGCCACGACGCAGGCGCCGTTGGCACAATCACAGATCTTGGCGTTCAGCCAACGGCCTTGGAAGCCGTCGTTCCCAGCTACCTCTACACCTATCGCCCCACCGGCCAATACATTGAACCGCGTGAGGTTTAGGCCAGGATCACTTCCTTCGTAAAAAGATAGCCCAGCATAACGGAGCCCAGAATGATCCGGTACCAGGCGAAGACTCCAAATCCGTTGGTCGACACGAAGCTCAGGAACATTTTCGCGACGTAGTAGGCACTGATAAACGCGACCACGAAACCAATACCCAGCACCAGAAAATCGTCTTGATGAAGTTCGTCCCAATGCTTGTAGAGTGAATAAGCCGACGCGCCGAACATCGTCGGTATTGCCAGAAAGAACGAGAATTCCGCCGCCGCACTCCGCTCAACCTTCATCAGCAGCGAGCCCATGATGGTGGCCCCCGAACGCGAAACGCCGGGCACCAGTGCCAGACATTGGCACAGCCCGATCTTGAGATAGAGGCTTAATGGGAAATCCTCGACCGAATAATATTGCGGGATCTTCACCAGGCGTTCGATGTAAATAATCGCAACGCCGCCGACGATCAGCATCACCGCAACGACGTACTTGGAGAACAAATACTCGGTGATGAAATCCGAAAGCAAAACGCCCAAAAATGCGGCGGGAAGAAAGGCAACGACCAGCCCGATCGCAAACCGCCGCGCATTCTCGTTGAATGGCACGGCTTTGGTGACGTTCCACAAATAATCGAAATAGATCAGGCAGATCGAAAGGATCGCGCCAAACTGAATGAAGATCTCAAAGACGCCGCCCGGCGGCACATCGAGATCCAGCAACTCTCGCACCAAAATCATGTGCCCGGTTGACGAAACCGGAAGAAACTCGGTCACCCCTTCAACCAGGGCCAGTATGACAGCAGAAACAATCTTCCAGAGCAGTTCCATGAAGCGCCAAGTACAGCCTTAAGGGGAAAGGGGCCGGGACCGTACATGACGAATTTCCGCCGCACAAATATTCACATGATAGTACCGTATCGGATCTAATATTATGAAATGCATGGGAAAATTCACGCAGACCAAAAAAATAGTCACAATTTAGGTAATGTATTCTGTCATAATACGCAACTTCGCACTTGCGGCACAACTTTCAGTCTGTGTATGGCCTCTTTTCGCAGGATTCTAACGAGTACGGGCAATGGCCGAAAACAAACTACTCCGCTTCGTCAGCGTTGCCCGGAAAATGCCGGAAAAGCGTCCTCCGCTTGCGCGCTCCAGCGACTTCGACGAGATTTTTCAAGAATATGCGGCCAAGAAAGCAGAGGAACAGGCCGGCCGCTGTTCTCAATGCGGCGTGCCTTTTTGCCAGGTCCATTGCCCTCTGCAAAACAACATTCCCGATTGGCTGAAAATGACGGCCGAAGGCCGCCTTGAAGAAGCCTATGAGCTTTCTCAAGCAACCAACAACATGCCCGAAGTTTGCGGGCGCATCTGCCCGCAAGACCGCTTGTGTGAAGGCAGTTGCGTCATTGAACAATCCGGCCACGGCACCGTGACCATCGGTGCCGTCGAAAAATACATAACTGACACAGCGTGGGAACGCGGTTGGGTCAAACCGATCAAGCCAGCGCGAGAGCTTGGGCGCTCTATTGGTATCATTGGCGCCGGACCCGCAGGGCTTGCGGCCGCCGAACAACTGCGTTTGAAGGGTTACGCCATCACAATCTATGATCGCTATGATCGGGCGGGCGGCCTGCTGATTTACGGTATCCCGAACTTCAAGCTTGAGAAAGACATCGTCGAGCGTCGCACCAAACGCCTGGTCGAGGGTGCCATTGAAATCAAATTGAACACCGAAATCGGCAAGACCACCACGCTCGCCAAATTACGAAAGCAGCACGATGCCGTTCTTCTGGCGACCGGCGTCTACAAAGCGCGTGACATGGCGGCTCCCGGCATCGGCCTGCCGGGCATCGTCCCGGCGTTACAATATCTCACCGCTTCAAACCGCGTTTGTCTTGCCGACAAAGTGAAGGAGTTCGACAACGGGACCCTGAACGCCGAAGGCCGCAACGTCGTTGTCATCGGTGGCGGCGACACGGCGATGGATTGCGTTCGCACAGCAGTTCGCCAAGGCGCAAAGTCCGTCACCTGCCTCTACCGCCGCGATCGTGAAAACATGCCGGGCTCCCTGCGCGAGGTCGCTCACGCCGAGGAAGAAGGCGTGGTGTTCGCATGGCTGGGTGTTCCCAAAGCCTTTCTCGGTGACAAGCGCATCACCGGTGTACGCGCCACACGCATGCGCCTGGGCGCCGCCGACTCCAGTGGCCGCCAGACCCCCGAGGAAATAGCGGGCAGTGACTTCACCCTTGCCGCCGATCTTGTAATCATGGCCCTGGGTTTTGACCCCGAAGACATGCATGCGGCCTTCGGCGAGAAAGACTTGGGCTTGACCAAATGGGGCACAGTGAAAATCGACAATCGCACCATGATGACCTCAATCCCCGGCATCTTTGCAGCAGGCGACATCGTACGCGGTGCATCACTGGTTGTCTGGGCAATTCGCGACGGTCGCGACGCCGCCGAAGCAATCCATCTTCACCTTGAAACGAAAGGCGCACGCACCATCCGCGCCGCGGCAGAATAGAAAATGAGCGATACCGTACAGGCAGAACTTACCCGCTACCTCGAAAACGCACGCCGCCTCGAAGAAGGTCACGCTTACGCGCCCGATCAGGAGCACGACGCTTGCGGTGTTGGCCTCGTCGCCGCCATCGACGGCAAGCCGCGCCGCGATATTGTGCTGCACGCGATCAACGCCCTGAAATGCGTCTGGCATCGCGGTGCCGTGGACGCCGATGGCAAAACCGGTGATGGCGCGGGCCTGCACATCCAGGTGCCGCAACAGTTCTTCGCCGACGAAGTCAAGCTGACGGGCCACGCACTCGAAGGCGGGCGCATCGGCATCGGCATGATTTTCCTGCCGCGTACGGATTACACCGCGCAAGAAACCTGCCGCACCATCGTCGAAGCCGAGATATTGCGTTTCGGCTATTACATCTACGGCTGGCGCCAGGTCCCGGTCGACATTTCCGTCACTGGCGAAAAAGCCAACGCCACCAGGCCTGAGATCGAACAAATCATGTTCGACACCGGCGCCAAAAAAGATGTCGAGGCGATAGAGCGCGATCTGTTCATCATCCGCCGCCGCATCGAAACCCAAGTCCGCAAGGCCTCGATCCCGAATTTCTATATCTGCTCGCTCTCCACCCGTTCGCTCATTTACAAAGGCATGTTCCTGGCCGAGCAGCTCTCGACATTCTATCCTGATCTGCTTGACCCGCGTTTCGTCTCACCCATGGCGATTTTCCATCAGCGCTATTCAACCAACACATTTCCCACTTGGTACCTGGCCCACCCCTTCCGTATGCTGGCGCATAACGGCGAGATCAACACGCTCAAGGGCAACATCAACTGGATGAAAAGCCATGAGATCCGTATGGCCGCGGATGCATTTGGCGCCTACCAGGAAGACATCAAGCCAATCATTCAGCCAGGGTCGTCCGACTCCGCCGCCCTCGACGCCGTCTTCGAAGTGCTTTGCCGTGCCGGCCGTTCGGCACCCATGGCCAAGACCATTCTCATCCCCGAAGCATGGTCCAAGAACAAAACCGCGATGCCCGAATCCCATCGCGCGATGTACCAATACGCCAACGCCGTGATGGAACCATGGGATGGTCCCGCCGCTCTGGCCATCACCGATGGCCGCTGGGTGCTGGCGGGCCTCGATCGTAACGGGTTGCGTCCGCTGCGTTACACGATCACGCAGGATGGCTTGCTCTTCGTCGGCTCCGAAACCGGCATGGTCGTGCTGCCGGAACAGACAATCATCAGCAAGGGCAGGGTTGGTCCCGGTCAGATGATTGGCGTGGATCTTCAGCGCGGCAAATTCTTCGACGACCGTGCAATCAAGGACGAACTCGCCGCCGAAAAACCTTACGTCGACTGGACAAAGAACATCGTCGATCTTGAGCCAATCATAGGCCCTGGCCCCGAACCTCGGATGTTCAAAGACAAATCCGATTTCCGCCGGCACCAGCTAGCAGCCGCGATCTCGATGGAGGATCTGGAGATGATCCTCCATCCCATGGTCGACGACGGCAAGGAACCGGTGGGTTCGATGGGTGACGACGCCCCGCTCGCGGTGCTGTCGCAGCAGTACCGGCCACTGTCCCACTATTTCCGGCAGAACTTCAGCCAAGTCACAAATCCGCCGATCGATAGTCTGCGCGAAGACCGCGTGATGAGCCTGCGCACCCGGTTCAAAAATCTCGGCAACGTTCTGGATCAAAGCAGATCGCAGGTCGAAGTTTTCACGCTTGAAAGTCCGGTCATCTCAACCGGCATGTTCGCCCGCATGAAAGATCACCTGGTTGGCAATTTCTTTGAAATCGATTGCCTGTTCGAAGCGGGCAGCGACGGCGCGTCCGAAGGCGCCTTGAAAAAAGCGCTGGATCAGATCTGCAAGCAGGCCGAAGACGCGGTAGCCTCCGGCTACTCGCATCTGATTCTGACCGACGAACGGGCAGGGCCTGGAATCGCTGCCATGCCGATGATCCTGGCCACCGGTGCCGTGCATTCGCATCTGATCAAGACACGCATGCGAACGTTCAGCTCGCTCAATGTGCGTTCCGCCGAATGCATGGACACGCATTATTTTGCGGTTCTCATCGGCGTAGGCGCGACAACGGTCAACGCCTATCTCGCCCAGGAATGCATCGCCGATCGCCACGAACGCGGCCTGTTTGGCAATCGCGGTCTTGGCGAATGTGTAAAGCGCTATCTTGACAGTGTCAGCGCCGGACTATTGAAAATCATTTCGAAAATGGGCATCTCGGTCATCTCGTCTTACCGTGGGGCCTACAATTTTGAAGCGGTAGGCTTGTCCCGCTCGATGGTCGCTGAATATTTTCCCGGCATGCCTTCACGTATTTCGGGCATCGGCCTTGGCGGCATTCAAAAGCGCATCTGCCGTCAGCACGCCAAAGCTTTCGCCGGCGAAGCAATCGCGCTGCCGATCGGTGGACTCTATCGCTATCGCAAAGGTGGAGAGACCCATGCCCATTCCGCCGAAACCATCCACCTCTTGCAATCGGCCGTAAGCCAGGAAAGCTATCAGCTCTTCCGCCGCTATGCTGAAACCATCCGCGAAGCCCCGCCCACCAGTCTGCGCCATCTGATGGACTTCCGACCGCGCGGGCGCACGCCGATTCCGCAGGAAGAAGTCGAGTCGATCACTGAGGTTCGCAAACGCTTTGTCACGCCAGGCATGTCGTTGGGCGCCTTGTCGCCCGAGGCGCACGGCACCCTCAACATCGCCATGAATCGCATCGGTGCAAAATCCGATTCCGGCGAAGGCGGCGAAGACCCGGAACGCTTCAAACCCACAGCCAACGGCGACAACGCCAACTCGGCGATTAAACAAATCGCTTCAGGCCGCTTTGGCGTCACCGCAGAATATTTGAATCAATGTCGTGAGATTGAGATCAAAGTTGCTCAAGGCGCCAAGCCCGGCGAAGGCGGTCAGCTGCCAGGCTTCAAAGTGACCGAGATGATCGCCAAGCTCCGCCATGCCACGCCCGGCGTGATGCTGATTTCGCCGCCGCCCCACCACGACATCTATTCGATCGAAGATTTGGCCCAGCTGATCTACGATCTGAAGCAGATCAATCCAATTGCCCGCGTCTGCGTCAAACTCGTCGCTTCAACCGGAATTGGCACCATCGCTGCCGGTGTCGCCAAAGCGCGCGCCGACGTCATTCTGATTTCAGGCCATGTCGGCGGCACTGGGGCATCCCCGCAAACATCAATCAAATATGCCGGCGTCCCCTGGGAAATGGGTTTGACCGAAGCCAATCAGGTCCTCACTCTCAACAATTTGCGTCATCGCGTTGTGCTGCGCACCGATGGTGGTTTGCGCACAGGCCGCGACATTGTCATGGCTGCCATGTTGGGTGCGGAAGAATTCGGCATCGGCACTGCGTCCCTCGTCGCGATGGGCT
>JANOFD010000733.1:0-2172 GCA_031413455.1 Rhodobiaceae bacterium | reverse complement strand
GGGTTTGGTTCCATTTCTTTGGCGCCTTTGCCTTTGGTTTTTTTCTAATTGCCGCTTCCCCCCCACGTCGCGCCACCTAACTTTTGTTTTTTTTTTTATTTAAATTTTTACTTCGTCGCGTCTTTGCGGCTTTGCGTGAATCCTTTTCTATTAATGGCCGCCGGGGAGATGGGCACCTTCGCCCAGAACGTAAATTGACACGAAGAGGAAGAGCCAGACGACGTCGACGAAATGCCAGTACCAGGCTGCTGCTTCAAAACCGAAATGGCGCTCGGGCGTGAAATGTCCGGCGCGGGCGCGGAAGAAGCAGACGATCAGGAAGATCGTACCGACGATGACGTGGAAGCCGTGAAAGCCGGTCGCCATGAAGAATGTCGCGCCATAGATATTGCCGGCGAATCCGAACCCCGCGTGCATGTATTCGTAGGCTTGTACGCCGGTGAAGGTCAGGCCGAGCAGGATGGTGATTGCCAGTCCGTTGACGGCGCCGCGCTGATTGCCGGTCTGGATGGCATGGTGCGCCCAGGTGACGGTCGTGCCTGACGTCAGCAAGATCAGGGTGTTCAGGAGCGGCAGGTGCCAGGGATCAAAGGTTGCAATATTCGCGGGCGGCCAGGCAGCAAGATTGATATCGGCGGGAAACAGCGCGGCGTTGAAATAGGCCCAGAACCAGGCGACGAAGAACATCACTTCCGAGGCGATGAACAGGATCATGCCGTAACGCAAGCCCAGTTTGACCACCGGTGTGTGGTCGCCGCGCACGACGGACTCTTTCACGACATCGCGCCACCAGCCTATGAAGGTATAACCCAAAAGCGCAAATCCCAGGAGCAGCATCCACGGTCCGGCCAGCACGCCAAAGAGCGGTGGTGCCCCCTTGAGCGTCTGGAAATAGGCGATGGCGCCTACGGCTGCCAAAAATGCGGCGACGGAGCCTATGATCGGCCACGGGCTGGGATCGACCAGGTGGTAGTCGTGTTTTACGGGTTCGTTTGCCATGGTTCGACCTCTGGACGCTTAGGGTGTTTTGACTTCGGCGACTTTTTGCGTGCCGTCTTTTGCGGGAAAGAATGTGTAGGACAAAGTTACGGTGTGAACGTCTCTGGTTTCCGGATCGGTGGCAATTGCGGGGTCAATGAAAAACGCGACGCCCAAATTCGCCGAGTGTCCGGCTTTCAACGGCTGACGGGTAAAGCAGAAGCACTGAATTTTGTTGAAATATTTCGCGGCCTTGAGTGGCGTGACGTTGAACGTCGCGGTGCCCACCTCGTCCGTCGTGCTCAGATTTTTGGCATGGAAGTTGGTCAGACTGTTGGCGCCCAGCTGCACGCGCATCGACACGCGATCGGGGCGGAATTCCCAGGCCAGGTTTTGGCCGGTGTTGGCATCGAAGCGGACTTCGATTGTCTGGCTGGAGGTTTGGGCGGATGCTGCGCTGAAGATGCGCGGCGTTCCGGCAAACCCTGTGGCCTGGCAGAATATGCGATAGAGCGGCACCGAGGCATAAGTCAGGCCGATCATGCCTGCGAAAACAGCCAGGCAGATCAGGAGCACTCGATCGTTGCGGTCAATCTTGCGCAGCATCACAGTGGCCTGTCCGCGATGCTGCCACCGACCTTGACGAGGGTGACGATGAACACCAGCACCACGAAGGCCAACAGCAATCCCGCCACGGTCCAATTGCGCTGGCTGAGTTTGCGTTTCTCTTCGGGGGTGAGGTTCATTGGGGCGCGAAGCCTACCAGCCGCTCAACAGCCAAGGCGGTGAAGACGGCGAAGAGGTAGAAGATCGAGTAGGCAAACAGCCTGAGGGCGGCGGTGCGTTCGTGCGCGGGCGAGGCGCGCCACAGGACCAATGCAAAGCCTACATAGGCGACGCTGAGGATGGCGGCGACGGCGCCGTAAACGATCCCGGTCAGGCCCATCGACGTGGGCGCGAGCGCTACGACGCAGAGCAATACCGAATACATCAGGATTTGATTGCGGGTTTCCTGCGCACCTTTGACGACCGGCAGCATCGGCACTTTGGCGCGCGCATAGTCTTCGCTGCCTGCCAGGGCCAGCGCCCAAAAATGCGACGGCGTCCAGATGAATATGAGTGCGAACAGCAACCACGGCAGCGTGTCGAAGGCGTTGCCGGTGACTGCGGCCCAGCCGATGACCGGAGGGAGTG
>JANOFD010000732.1:0-1464 GCA_031413455.1 Rhodobiaceae bacterium | reverse complement strand
TGTTCAAGGCCGTTGAGCAAGAACGTCAAGAGCAGTGTGCGATCTATGGGTGTGGCGCACCGCCGCCACCGCCGCCAAATTAGAAAACCATAGCTTCGCGACATTATTCGGGGGCAAGACTTCGTGTCTTGCCCCCGATTTGTTTTGCACCGCGCTTGGCCATAAACTCGACCGTCTGATCAGGCGGGTGCGCTTTGCCGACTTACAACAAAACAGTACTGCTGGCTTGGGAGCTTGGCGAGGGGCTTGGCCATCTGCCGCCTCTCAGAGCGATTGCGCTTGGACTGCAGCCTTATGGGGTGCGGCCGGTCTTTGCTTTGCGCGACACGGTGGGAACGCGGGCGACGCTCAAGGAGACGGGTGGCGAGATTTTGCAGGCGCCGTTTTGGCCTAACCCCAAGCCCCCCCAAGTGCTGAGCCACAGTTACGCCGACATTCTGGCGGGCAATGGCTATGGGGCGGCGGAGACGGCGCGCACGTTGATTGCCGGCTGGGATGTCCTTATCGATCAAGTCAAACCGGATCTGGTTGTGTGCGAGCATGCGCCAGGAGCCGCGCTGGCGGCATTCGGGCGGGTGCCGGTGGCGTTGGTGGGGAACGGCTTTGTCGTGCCACCAGCGGACGGCGATGCGTTTGCGGCCTACGAGCCCGGGCGCGGCGAGCCCGGGCTGCAAGGGCCGGTGCTGCGTGCACTTCAGGAGGCTTTCGCTGAGCTTAACCGCGCGGCGCCCACTTCGATTTGCGAAGCGTTTCGTGGAGCGTTTCGCGGTATCTATTCTTATCCGGAGCTCGACAGCTACGGCCACGTCCGGCGTGAGCCCGTGCTGGGCCCGATCGAGGTGCCGCCTGCGTTGACGCCGCTGCCCGCGACGCGACAGGTGTTTTTCTATTCGACCTCCGACCTCGCCATGATCGATGCGTTGAGCCACAGCGTGATGGAGGTTGGGCCGCAAGCCCGCGCCTATTTCCGCGGCTCGCTTGGTGCGCGTGCGGCGGTGCTGCGGAGCCGGGGTGTGCGCGTTGACGACGACGCCCCTGCCCTTGCGGCGGTTCTGCCGCAGGCCAGCGTGGTGTTCTCGCATGGTGGCACCGGATTTTCGAATGCAGCGCTGGCCAGCGGGCGGCCGCATATTGTCTATCCCCGGCACTACGAGGCGCGGTCGACGGCGCGGGCGCTGGAGGCGCTGGGCTGCGGCATTTGCATCGATCCGTTCGACGGCCTGCTTTTCCGGGAAGCGGTGAAGCGTGCGCATGGAGACACGGCGATGCGCGAGGCGGCGCAGCGGGCGGGTGCGGCGGCGCAGGCGTTTGTGGCGCGTTCGCGGGCTTTGGAGGCGACTTTGACGGGGTTGAGGGCGTTATTGGCTTGAACCCTGTCCTGTTTTCCGGCGAAACCGGCAGTTTCGAGCCACTTATTTCAGGACGAACAGGACATAGGATACTGTCCCAAAAACACTGTCTCAT
>JANOFD010000731.1:0-1395 GCA_031413455.1 Rhodobiaceae bacterium | reverse complement strand
AAAATAGATATTTAATATTGAAGAGTTAGGAGTTGTGTGAATTTGAGTTTTCGAAAATTTTCACCTCGTCAACATAAGTCCCTTTCTGACCCAACATCACCATTATTTCCTCCTCCTCTTCATACTCAATAGGATTTTCGGTCGCAAGCACGGTAAAGAGCGGCGACAGTTGATGAAGTTTTGGCGAAAGCCCTCGTGCGCATGCCTACGCCCATCAAATGGGAAGAACCACCTGATGAACCCGCGCGCGCTGCAAAAGATGGGGCGGATGACCATGAAGGGGTTGTCGCGCATTAACCTTTTGGCTGAAATCTGAGGAAAAATAGGGCTGCGGTTATGGAAAACTGCGGCCCTTCGACTTTTTCTCTGGATTTTGCGCGGAAAACCGCGAATTGGCTTTGACAGGACCTAAACAGCCCTTTATTCCCGGTTTTCAAGTTCTGAAGGCAAAACGGCCTTTTTCTGTCATTTTCCAAATCTAACTCAGCTGCGAGGATCCATGAACAAGAACGATTTGATTGGGGCCGTCGCCGAAAAGACGACCGTGCAGAAGTCCGAAGTCGAGAAAATTATCGACGCAACGTTGGACATCGTCACGAATACGTTGAAAGGCGGCGATGAAGTTCGTTTGGTAGGTTTCGGTACATTTGTGGTGACTACGCGCAAAGCCGGAACCGGCCGCAATCCACGCACAGGCGAGGAAATCAAAATTCCGGCGTCGAAACAGCCCAAGTTTCGGGCTGGCAAGCAATTGAAAGACGCCGTCAACGTCTAAGTTGCCGGTTTGGCAGTTTTGGGGCGCCAGCCGCAAGGTCGGCGTCCCTTTTATTTTGCGGGAAGCGCCGGTGTTTGCTATCTCGCGCCCTGGAGGGCGATTAGCTCAGTTGGTAGAGCGCATCGTTTACACCGATGATGTCGGCGGTTCGAGCCCGTCATCGCCCACCACGCTTCGCGGCTCACGCGCTACGGCTTAGCAAGCCAGAGGGGAAATTCCATGTTTTCAGTCGTTCGATCGATAGTGGCAATTTTCGTGGTCATGCTGCTTCCTGCTGCAGCCCACGCGAAAATCGTTTCGCAAAACGCAAACGGTCTTTTGCTGACGTTCCAGGCCGACGTGCCGGGCGACACGCGAATCGCTTAGGAGAAATTCGTGTCCATCGGGTCGTGGTGGGATGCCAGCCATTCGCATTCCGGCGACAGCAAAAACTTGTCGATGGATGTTAAAAACGGCGGCTGCTGGTGCGAGACATTGCCGAATGGCGGGTTCGTGAGGCATATGGAAATCGTGAACGCGGCGCCCGGCAAATCGCTGGTGCTATCCGGCGGATTAGGGCCGTTGGCGTACATGGGCGTTTCAGGCGCGATGTTGATCACGTTCGAGAAGATGGATCAAAC
>JANOFD010000730.1:0-3187 GCA_031413455.1 Rhodobiaceae bacterium | reverse complement strand
CTGCATCACTTTGGTGCCCGTCCAGATGCAGCGTCTTGCATCCATCCAGATTCAGCGGCGGATACGGGTGCAAAAAATGATCGTCGCGGCAACGCACGATCGCGCGCTTGCCATCGTTCGGCATCACAAACGACAATGACGAGCGCGCCACTTTGCGCCCATGCAGTGGAATGCGATAGGCCGACGCCATATCCACAAACATCCGCCCCAGCCAATCATCCGCCATCGTCGTCATCAGGTCGGGCACGATCCCAAGCTTGGCGCAGGCAAACGCCGCCGTCACGGCATTGCCACCGAACGCCACCGCATAGTCGCTCGCCACCGTCTTCTCGTCGCCGGTCGGAATCCGGTCGGTGAGAAACGTGATGTCAATATAGCTCTGGCCGATAAAGAGAGCGTGCAAAGGCCACTCCACAAGCACGGGAAAAGGGTGCGCCGCTTAACACATCGACAGTCAAGGTGCCAGTGCGCGGATCCTTAAGTTGAATTAGTCCCATTTTGCGCTCACCATGCCAGCCTTCGAGTCGGAAAAATGAGGCAGGTCATGAACGCGTCGCCGCAAACACCCGATGTCATCGCCGCCCTCTACCGCGCCGCCGCCGGAAGCGAGACGTGGCCCGCAGCATTGCAGTGTCTTGGCGACGCGTTAGGCGGCGCTTTCACCCTGATCGGCATTGTCGACAAAACAACGGGCCGCACCAATTCGATCACCAGCGAACCGTTCGGCACCGGCCGCCGCGAACTCTATCGTGACAAATATTTTGCAATCAATCCCCGCGTCAGCCATTCGGCGCGCTCGCCCGTGGGCGAGGTATTCTTCGACGCCTCGATGGCGCGTGACGCCGAACTGGCGCGCCATCCTTACTACGGCGAATTTCTGCGCGTGCGCGGTCTCTCGCATTTTGTCTCGTCCAATCTCATCAACGGACCCGCGCGCCGAGTAAATTTATCGGTGCAACGGTCCCTCCGCTCCGGACATGTCGAAAGCGCCGAGGTCGAGGCACTCAAAAAAATCATACCTCACGCCGTCGCGGCCTTCGAGTTGTGGGAGCGCTTGCAAAGCGTGTCCGCCGAGACAAAGCTGATCGCGCAAGCCCTCGAAGCCCTCGACGCTGGTGTCCTGATGCTGGACGAACAGGGACACCTCGTATTTGCCAACCCGGCCGGCGCTGCGTTGTTAACGGCAGGTGGGCCATTGATCCAACTTGGCGATACAATTGGTGCGGCCAATGTCAAGCAGCGCGCCCAATTGGCCGCTGCGATCTCAGCTTGTCGTACGACTTCAGGCAATGCCGCCGCCTCGACACCTGAACGTCTGACGTTGGCTACGCCTGACCGCCGGCGCTACGTCGTCAAATTGCGTCCCATGCCCGAGTTCATCCGTCTCGACGAAACGCGCTGGTCAGGCGTGCTCTTGATCGTGGAGCCCGTGCGCCCGCTTTCCTCAGTCGACGAGTTGCAGCGACTGCTGGGTCTGACCCCCGCCGAAGCAGCTCTCGCTCTTTCCCTCGCCGATGGCAATCGGCCGCGCGACTACGCCCGCGCCCAAGGCATCAGTGTCAACACCGTGCGCTCACACCTCACCTCGCTGCGCGAGAAGCTGGAAGCGAAAAGCCAGACGCAAATAGTGGCCAAAGTGCTGCAGTCATTGCGCTAAACGCGCCTTCCCCCGCCGACGCTGCGTCTCGAATCATCCATTCGGATGAGGCGCGCCCGCGCCTGCCAACTCAACCTCAGGATCGAAGCGAATCACATCGCGTTCTTCTGAGGGGGCATAGCCATGCGGAACTTCTTGCCGCGCGTTCTCGCCGTTTGCGTAATTGTTGCGACGTCAATCATGTGCATCGCGGCGCCCGCCATAGCCGAGCCCACCGACGGCGCCACCTTCAACGCCGAGTTCGAGCGCATCAAGCAGGATATGAAAGACCTCTGGCTGGAAATTCACAATTTCAAGCCGCTGAACAAATATTGCCTGCCGCCCAATGAGCCGATGAAACATCCGCACATCGCGGCGATGCAAGTGTTCGGCGCGCGCACGCAGGCGCTCATGGCGCGCTATCGGGCGAACAAACAGAACCTGCAAGATTTTCTCGCCGGCAATCATGAACTTGAACGCGAATTGATGTTGAACGGCGTGAGCCCGCGCGAACGAAACTATTGGCGGAACAACAAATTCCAAGTTGAAGCCGATCGCTTGCAGAATAAGTTCAACGAGAAAGACGCCGAACTCAAGGCCAAGCCAGAGCGCAACTGCGGTCCCACAACCCCGCCCAGAAAAGAAATCGAAGTTATCGGCGGGAATCCGCCTCCGCCACCACCTCCTCCACCCCCACCCCCACCCCCACCGGTCGATCCGCTCGCCGGTTTAACGCGACCGGACTTTCAGCCGGTAAGTTATCCTGTGCTGGCGGATTTCTACTGCTCGCAAGCGGAAAAGGACGCGGCCCTTGCGCTCTTTCCGCCGGAGATCGCAAAGATCAACGCACACATCGCCGACATCGACGCCCATATCGCGTCGCTCAACAAACGCCGCGGCGAGCTCAAAGCCAGAGGCGTCGAACAGCATTGGCTGGACTCGATGGACTATGCAGTCCGCCAGGAAGAAATACTGAAGGCCGACCGCCGCACAACGATCGAATCGCTGGAAACCACGCGCAGACTGGTCGCCTCGACCCCCGTTGTGGATTGCAGCAAGGAGGGCAAGAAAGAAATCGGCTGGCTGCCAGGCTGGTCCGCCGGCATCGAAACCGCTTATGGCGATCTGACGATTCCAAAAAAGCCCTATCTCTCGCTCGAGGTCGGCGGCAATCAGCGCCTCGGCGTCGTCGATCACAAGCGTAGCGCAGAGGTCACCACGATGCTCCTCTCGCTGGCCCGAGAGTTCTATTTGGAAGGCATGCCTAATCTCAGTATCGGTATCCCCCAGCATCAACGTTGGATGACCGTGGCCGAAGTTTTCGGCCACGACTACAGCGTCTACTCCAGCGGCGGTTCGATCAACACCACAAACGAAGGTGTTGGTATACCTGGCACCGGCGATCCTTGGGCGAATTTCCCTGCAGGCGTGTTCCTGGCCGACCCAGATTTCAACGATGTCACGGACATCAACTACAGCCACAAATCGGAACTCGACGGCCTCTCGCTCGGGTTCGGACAAAAATCCTATTACACCGGTTGGGCCTCGACG
>JANOFD010000729.1:0-3528 GCA_031413455.1 Rhodobiaceae bacterium | reverse complement strand
GCCAGCGCGTTGCGCCCGCGGGCGCGTTCTGTGTTGAGTGAAAGGCGCCTGAGACTAAGATGTTTGACGCACTGACCAATCGCCTGTCCTCGGTATTCGACGGACTGACCGGACGCGGCGCGCTCAGCGAAAGCGACGTTGACGCGGCCCTGCGCGAAGTGCGGCTGGCATTGATCGAAGCCGACGTTTCGCTTTCGGTCATCAAGGACTTCCTCGTCAAAGTTCGCGAAAAGGCAATTGGCTCTGACGTCTTGCGTTCCGTGACCCCCGGCCAGCAGATCGTCAAGATTGTTCACGACGTCCTTGTCGAAACGCTCGGCAGCGAAAGCGAAGGCCTCTCCCTCGACATTACGCCACCCGCCGTCATCATGATGATAGGCCTCCAGGGTTCGGGCAAAACCACCTCGACGGCCAAGATCGCGTTGCGGCTGACCAATCGCGACAAAAAGAAAGTTCTCATGGCCTCGCTCGATACGCGCAGGCCCGCTGCCCAGGACCAGCTCAGAATTCTGGGCGAGCAAATTTCGGTCGCAACCCTTCCCATCATCGCCGGGCAGTCGCCAGCCGACATAGCCAGGCGAGCTCTGCAAGCGGCCAAACTCTCGGGCTATGATGTTCTGCTGCTCGATACCGCAGGCCGCCTCCATATCGACGAAGCCCTGATGGCCGAGATCGCTGAAATCCGCGATCTCTCCTCGCCCATCGAAACCCTGCTCGTCGCCGACAGCCTGGCAGGTCAAGATTCCATCAACGTCGCGCGCACGTTCAACGAACGCATCGGCATTTCAGGCATCGTCCTCACCCGCATCGACGGCGATGGCCGTGGCGGCGCAGCCCTGTCCATGCGTGCGATCACCGGCGCGCCGATCAAGTTGCTGGGCACCGGTGAAAAAATCGACGCCCTTGAAGACTTCCATCCCCGCCGCATCGCCGGCCGCATCCTGGGCCAGGGCGACGTCGTCAGCCTGGTCGAGCGCGCTGCCGAAACCATCGACGCCGAAAAGGCCGAAGCCCTCGCCAAGAAAATGCAAAAGGGCATTTTCGACCTCGACGATCTGGCTGAACAACTGCGCCAGATGCGCCGCATGGGTGGCATGCAGGGAATTCTCACCATGCTGCCCGGCATAGGCAAAATGAAAGACCAGCTCGCCACCGCAGGCCTCGACGACAAGATGCTCAAGCGCCAGGAAGCGATCATCCTTTCGATGACCAGGCAGGAACGTCAAAAGCCCGACGTCCTCAACGGCTCCCGCCGCCGTCGCATCGCCAAGGGCTCGGGCGTTGAAGTCTCCGAAGTGAACAAGCTCCTGAAAATGCATCGCCAGATGTCCGACGTCATGAAAAAAATGGGCAAGGGCAAGGGCCTGATGAGCGCCCTGTTCGGTGGCGCCGCACCCAAGATGCCATCTGGGGCAGCACTTCCGGGCCTGGGCGGTGCAGGCATGACGCCAGGTTTCAAATTACCGCCGGGATTTCCCGGCAAAAGATAAGTCACGCGCGTTTCAACGAATGAACTGAAAAGGAAATACTCAGTATGCTGAAGATCAGAATGTCCCGGGGCGGCACCAAGAAGCGCCCCTTCTATAAAATCGTCGTCGCCGACGCGCGCTGTCCGCGTGACGGCCGCTTCATCGAGCGCATCGGCCACTACAATCCGCTTCTGACCAAGGACCAAGCCGACCGCGTCAAGTTCGATTTGGAGCGTATGAAGTACTGGCTCTCGCAAGGCGCCCAGCCCTCCGACCGTATCGAACGCTTCCTCGCCGAAGTGGGTCTGGCCGAAAAGAAAACCGCGTTCAACGACCCATCGAAGTCGGCCCCGCGCAAGAAAACACTCGAACGCCTGGCCGCCGAAAAGAAGAGCGCCGAGGCGGCAGCCTAGCGGTGAAGTCATGACGGACAAGCAAATCCTATTGGGCCGCATACTCGGGCCCCACGGATTAAAGGGCGAGGTGAAGATCAAAAGCTTCACCGCGGAGCCGCTTGACGTCGCGTCTTACGGTCTGGTCACAGTCCCCGATGGCCGCCGATTCAAGCTGGCCAATGCCCGCATGCAGGGCGACGCCGTCGTCGTAGCGATCCAGGGCATCGCCGACCGCACCGCCGCCGAAGCCCTCAAAGGCCTTGAGCTGAAAGTCGAGCGCGAAGACCTGCCTGAAACCACCACCGGCGAATACTATCAAACCGACCTGGTCGGTTTGCCGGTCTTCGACGACGCAGGGACACAGTTGGGCGAGGTCAAAGGCTTCCAGCATTTCGGCGCCGGTGACCTGATTGAAATCCAGGTCCCCAGCGGACGCTCTGGTTTCGTGCCTTTCACCAATTCCATGGTCCCGGTCGTTGACGTCGACGAAGGCCGCCTTGTCCTCTCCGAAACCGGAGTTGCCGTGCTTGCCGCCGACGACGAGCAGGCCCCGAGGGTGGCCGCACCGTGACCTGGTCCGCAACAGTCCTCACCATCCAACCCGAAATGTTCCCGGGCCCACTGGGTATTTCCCTGTGCGGCAAAGCCCTTGCGGAAGGCCTGTGGTCGCTCGAGACACTCGACATCCGCGCCCATTCCACCAATCGCTACGGCTCGGTCGATGACACCCCGGCCGGCGGCGGTCCCGGCATGGTCATGCGGGCCGACATCATGGCTGCAGCAATCGACAGCGTCGAGCGGCGCCAGCGCCCGCTGATTTTGCTCTCGCCGCGTGGGCAGCCTCTCACACAAAGCCGCGCCCGTCATTTGGCCCAGGGCCCCGGCGCCATTCTTGTCTGCGGCCGCTTCGAAGGCATCGATCAACGCGTCATCGAGGCCCGCGCGCTCGAAGAAATTTCCATCGGCGACTATGTGCTGTCCGGTGGCGAGCTTGCGGCGATGATCCTCATCGACACCGTTGTCCGGCTGCAGCCCGGCGTCGTCGGCGCCGATGCCTCGCTCGACGAAGAAAGCTTCGAACACGGCCTGCTCGAATACCCGCATTACACCAGGCCTCAAGTCTGGGAAGGCCGCGAGATCCCGGCCATCCTGACCTCGGGCCACCATCAAAAGATTCGCGACTGGCGCCACGCGCAAAGCCTCGAACTCACGAAATCCCGCCGCCCCGATCTGTGGGGCGCCTATCAGCGTCGCGCAGCCAGTGCGGCAACGAAACACTAGATTTGGAAAGGACCAAACAAATGAACCTCCTGCAAACACTCCAAGCCGAACAAGTCGCCGTCCTGGGCAAAGACAAAAAGAAGGGTAACTTTCAACCCGGTGACACCGTCAAGGTCAACGTCAAGGTCGTCGAAGAATCCCTCGACGAAAAAACCAAGCAGATCAAACGCCGCGAACGCATTCAGGTATTCGAAGGCGTCGTCATCGGCCGCCAGGGTCAGGGCCTGAACGAGAACTTCACCGTCCGCAAACTCTCCTACGGTGAAGGCGTCGAGCGTATTTTCCCGGTCTACAGCCCGCTCGTCGACTCGGTCGAAGTCCTCCGCCGCGGCCGCGTCCGTAGAGCCAAGCTCTATTATCTGAAGGGCCTCACCGGCAAAAAA
>JANOFD010000728.1:0-1079 GCA_031413455.1 Rhodobiaceae bacterium | reverse complement strand
CGTAAGGCAATCGCATACAGGGTGAGGGTGTTGCGATGCGACAAGGTTATCGAGCGCAACGGTGACGTTGAACAAGAGAAATTGGAAATCGAGCTCCACGTTCGCGCCTCAGCACGGGGGTGTGTAGTTCGTTTGTTCATTTGGGAGGACCGCTGGGTGTTTGTCGACGCCCGCGTTGGAAGCAAGCACGGTTGGAAGTGGGAATGGACGCGAAAAGGAAAACTGCTCGGTTCGGTGAACGGCCGATCGTTGGTCGAGGCACTTGAGCGCACTATCGATTTCGCGCCTTCGATGTCGACGGCTGAGACACATCTTCTAGACGGTGTGTGGATCCGAATGTTTGGCGCGAAACCGAGGCTAGTTAGCCGATAATCACTTTCTCCTCCCCCCACCACAGTGGCGAGTAGGCGAGGTCGATGAACTTGCGTTCGTCTTCCAGAAGTTCGCGGCCGGCGGCGATGGCGGCGGGATTGACTTGCGCGGCGGCGAGGTCTTCGAAGCTGGTCCACCAGAGTTGCGCGACGCCGTCATATTGCTCGGGGCCGCCGCGCGAGTTGCGGGTGTCGGCGCTGATCGCTGGATCGAAGGAATGGAGTTGGACGTAGCGCTGAATGCGGAGGACGTCGCGATGACTGGCAACGAGCGGCGCGTGTTTGGTAAACCAATAATCCTGGAAGGCTTCGCGTGTCAGCGTCGGCAAGCGGATCAGGCAGAAGGTCAGTTTGATCATGTGCGGCCCTGGGCGTGTCTTGGGAAATTGTCGGCGGTGTCGAACCAGGCGATACGGCTTTGGTACCAGATGTGGAAGTCCGGCGGCACGCGGGCCGGATCGTCGAGCGTTGCGGTGTTGACGCCGAGCGTTGCGCTCGCATCATCCTCGCGGAACAAAAGATAGGTGCCGCAATCGCCGCAGAATTCGCGGCCCGCGCGCGCGGAGGCGCGAAAGGTCTTGGGCGCACCTTTGGTGTAACTAAATTGCGAAGGGGCGATGGCAAACCATGCCACGACCGGCGCGCCGCTTTGGCGTTGGCATGTGCGGCAATGGCAATAGGCGGACTCGGTTATCGCGCCACCAAAGC
>JANOFD010000727.1:0-5742 GCA_031413455.1 Rhodobiaceae bacterium | reverse complement strand
ATGGCGAGGATGACCAGCCCGCGACATAACGGTTGGTCCAGCCCTGTGACAACACCCAGCAACCCCAGAAGTACTTCTTGATCTTGGTGTTGTAGAGCGCCACGACCTCGTCGGGCGCGATCGGCCGACGGTCGCTCGTGTTGGTTCGAACGAAAATGAAATGGCCGCCGCTGCTGCCCATCCATCCGATGTCTTCCAGGTCGGTATCCAAGCGGCGGTCCCAGTGCTTGTGGCCTAGCTGACTGGTCAGGTTGAGTGCCCGGCGACGCATGTTGTGGAGTTCGTACGGCTCATTGCCGAGCACGGCATCGGTGTTCTCGACTCGCCACTGACGAAAGTCGTTTACTTGGTCGAGCGCGAGGGGCGGCGGCTCTACCGGGGCCACTGCGACGGGTGGCGGCACGACGGGACTCGGGCCTTGACCGATAGCAGGTACACCTCCGCCAGTCCCGAATACGAAGCGCTGCTGCTGCGAACCGTTGCACTGCCAAACTTGGACGCGTGCGCCCATGCGCGTTTGGTCAGCGCCGTGAACATCGAGGCAAAAGCCGCCTGCGTTGCGCAGCGACGTGTTGGCGAGCGGCGTCCATTGCTGTTGGGGCGAACCGTTGCAGACCCACACCTGCACGCGGCCTCCATTCGTCGTCATGTCCGGCGCGTGCACGTCAAGGCAGAGCCCACTTGAGATACGAACGGCACGTGCGGCAGGGTCATAGGTCCAAGTCTGCTGCGGCGAGCCGTTGCAAACCCACGCTTGCACGCGCCCACCGTTTTTGCCCATGTCCGGCGCATGAGCGTCGAGACAGAGTCCGGCGCCAGTGCGAATTTCCGCGCCGGCTGTAGGCGGAGCGGCCGCACACAGAGCAGCGATTGCTAGTGCACCAAGTGTAGATACCGATTTCATGTCATCTTTCCTTGTTGAACGATACTTTTTGCGCCCGCCTCAAAACGCGCCCGACGTGAAGCGCTGCTGCTGCGAGCCATTGCAGGGCCAAACCTGGACGCGTCCGCCATTCGTTGTTTGATCGGGTGCGTGGACGTCGAGGCAGAAGCCGCCTGCATTGCGCAGCGAGCCGTTCGGGAGAGGCGTCCATTGCTGTTGAGGCGCGCCGGTGCAGGCCCATATCTGCACGCGGCCGCCGTGTCTCGTGATTTCCGGTGCGTGCACATCGAGGCACAGCCCGCTTGTGACGCGAACGGCGCGTGAGGCTTGATCATAAGTCCAAAGCTGTTGCGGCTGGCCGTTGCAAACCCACACTTGCACCCGCCCACCGTTGGTACCCATTTCGGGTGCGTGAACGTCGAGGCACAGGTTGGCCCCCGTGCGAATTACTCCGTCAGGCCGCCGGCTCACGGGCGGCGGCGTTGAGTCTGCACGCGAGAATTTCAAAACGCCAAGAACATCCATACGCGAGGGCGCTTTCTTATCGGGCACACTGCCTGTGCACTTGCCGTCAGGGGTGCAACCGACAACGCACATCCCGCCCTTGCACTGAGTGGTGCAACCATAGCCGCCGTCAGGGTGGTTATAAAAAATGCCGCCGAGCTTTTCACAAGCGGCTTTAATCTCTGCCCAGCTATGAAATCCATCGATTCTGACTAACCCGGCGCTGGCCTCAGTTGGCGTAAGCGCAATCGCAACGAAAGCTAACACGACGAACAACGACCGCATCTTTTATCTCCGTTTTGTCCGTGGCTCGCCGCCTCTTCAGGGCGCGTCTCAATGAGCGATAACCTGCCGCCGTGTCACCTCAGAGTCCTGAGGGTTTTCGAAGTTTTTCCTGAGGAATCCGTAAGAAAAACCTGCTTCCTTCGTGGGAAACCTGCCATTGCGGGGGAGACTCTGGGCTCCGGCATTGGTTGTGCTAGAGTTTGGCCTGACGCGGCCTTGCCAAGGGCGCGGGCATCATTGACAGGCACTGCGCTCATGCCGAATCTCGTCAAGCTCAAGATCGGGGAATTTATCCTTGATCCTTCGCGCGGTGCGTTGACCGGCGCTGAAGGTGAGATCGCGCTAGAGCCCAAGGTCGTCGACGTACTTCTGGCTCTCGCGGCTCAACCCGGCGTGGTTCTCAGCCGCGACGAACTGGTCGACGCCGTATGGAAGACGGAATTTGGCGCCGATGAGCGGCTGACACGCGCCATATCTCTGCTGCGCAAGGCATTTGGCGACGAACGGGGAACCGTGCGGCACATCGAGACCATTTCAAAGCGCGGCTACCGGCTCTTGGCCAGCGTCGGACCTGCTCAAGATACCCACGTCGTGCCGGACCGTGCTCAGGACACAGAGCCCATGCAGGCGCCGCGCCTGTCGCAACCATCGCATGCCTGGCAGCGCTTTGCGGCTGCCGCTGGGATCGTGGCTGCCCTTGGCGGAGTTGGGTTTGCGACCAGCAGTTGGCTCAATACGGATCCAATGGACTCCGCACAAGCGGTGGATGTGGTGGAACTCAGCCCGCTGCACGTTGTCGAAAAAAACCCTGCGATGGACACTTTCGCTCGCCAAGCGCACGCGAGCCTGAAGCGAATCTTGGCGTCCAATCAGGTTGCACTTGTCGACAACGCGGAAAGGCAGCCACAAACAGTATCAGGTGGGGCTCGTAAAGATCCAGAGTTCGTCCTATCCGGGTTGCTCGAGAAAATCGATGACCTGTATGCAGTCACCCTTTATTTCAACGACCGCCAAGGCGGGCAAACATTGTGGTCGCGGCGCTTTACACGCGGTGTCTCCCAGGGAGAAGAACTGCGGGAGGAAATCGGCGCCAATGCGGCCTACATCATTCGTTGCGCCCTAAAGCAACGCGCGGTGGCGGCGGTCAGACCGGCACTCGAGGTGTTCAAGGTCTATCTGGAAACGTGCGACCCCCATCGAATTTTGGACGGTGGACCGGAATTGCTAGCAATGGCGCAGCGCCTGACCGAAATGGCGCCGGACGACGCTTATGGGCACGGTCTGTTGGCCCTCGCAAATGCGAACGCTAGCGGCGCCCTTGAGTTAACCCAGGCTCAATCGGCCTCATACAAAGCTGCGGCTCGCAGATCTGCCGCGCGTGCCAGAGAACTCGATCCACGAAGTTTGTTCGCCCCGCTCGCAGAGGCATGGCTGGCCCCGGGGTCCGAATACTGGCGCCTCCAAGACCTATACGTGAAAAACTGGGGCCTCGGACACGCCGTCGCCGTTATGGGCTACATGGGGAGCCTACGAACCTCGGGCCGCCTAAAGGAAGCGGTTCACGTTTTGGAGCGAGGCATCGCGGCGATCCCCCTGTCACCAAAGCTCAAAACCGCTCAAGCCGTTCTGACAATGACGATCGGCGATCACGAAGGCGCCGACCGTTTGTTCAAGGAAACGTCGCGACTCTGGCCGGACTTTGAGGCCGTACACTGGTACCGTTTCGTCAACGCGGCATTCTTTGGCAAGCCAGACCAGGCATTAATTCTGCTGAACAGCTCGGACACAAACGTGGACGAAAAAGTCTGCTGGCGAGTCTTCATCGAAGCGCGGCGCAAAGGCGGCAATACTGACGGTCGCGCCGTTGTTCGCAAAGCTTGCGCCAGCGCTGATTGGTCCAGCAAGGACTATAAGGCTCGCATGTTGGCGGCCTTGGGTGACACCGATGGCGCCTACGAAATGATGCAGGACAAATCGTTTGATTGGGACGGCGCGACAGTTTTTCTGTTTTACCCGGAGATGAAGCAGTTCCGGCGCGACGCGCGTTTCATGCCCTTCGTTGCCGGGTCCGGGCTCGTCGAATATTGGCTCGCATCGGGAAATTGGCCCGACTTCTGCGCCGACGAAGATCAAACCTACGATTGCAAAACAGCCGCGGCGCTTGCCATGAAGAACAAGGCTACGCATCGAACTGAAGCCGCCTCGCAAAACTAACCAGATTCAACCGAAGCAAAAATCTCCTCGGCAGAGCACTCAGGTCTACACGCCCAGCCGCACATCCTGAGCGGACGCATCCATCGTCGCCCAACCGGTTATAAGGGCTTGACTTTCAGATACTGTAGTTCTATATATGTTCTAAGTGCGTGATAATATTATTTCCATGGACGCGCGCCGCTTGACATTGTGAATGGATTTGTGAGGCCGGCCGGGGCCTTGCTCGTGATCTCGCGCGAAACTTTATTGCGGGTGAGTGCCCCGAATTGCGTCTGGTGATTGGGACATAATGGCTGGAAATGGCCGTCCGCTCCTGTCCTATACATCCTGTCCTGCTTGGCGGTCATAGCTCGTTGAGTTTCAATGGCTTACTTCAATTTCAGGACAAATGAGACAGTGTTCTGAGACAGTGTCCTATGTCCTGTTCGTCCTATTTCAAGTGGCTAAAACCAGCCGCTTTCTTCAAGAAATAGGACAGGGAGGATGCAGAATCGACGTGAATCGTTGGATTACGCCGGCCAATGCTGTCGCTTCGTATCGTTCCGCGATGCCCTTCCCCCACACCGGCCCCAGTCCCGCATAGTCATCCGGGTTACGCGCGATCACGTGCACATGAAGCTGCGAAACGGCATTGCCCAGGGCACCTATGTTGATCTTGCGGCATTGCGTTCCCGCCTTCAAAAGTTCGGCCGCATGGGTAACTTCACGCCACAGCTGCGCCTGCTCCTTCGGGGCCAGATCAAAAGCCTCGGTCAAGCCATTTCTTTGCGGCACCAGGATGAGCCAGGGATAGCGGCTATCGTTCATCAGCAGGATCGAACACAATGGCCAGTCGCAAATCCTGACAGTGTCGGCGGCAAGGCGCGGATCAAGCGTGAATGTCACTGGGGTCATAAGTGGATTGTGTGCGCGCGCAGGGCCGAAATGCAACTGGCCACAGCCAACTCTCCCCACTTTGTCTTCCTGCGAGTTGCATGACAGAATGGATGGGATTGAACACGAGAGACAAACAATGCGACTGGCAATTTCATTGATCGTAAGCCTGATCCTGGCAGGCGCTGCCGCGGCCGACGTCGGGTACAGCGTATTTGGTGTGCGGCCCGGTGATGTGCTGAACATGCGGCTAAAGCCCGACCCGCGCTCACCGGTTGTGCAGACGATTGCGCACAATGGCACTGGCATTTCATTGACCGGCGCTTCGGTCGGCGGTGATTGGGTTGAAATCACTTATCAACGAAAGCGCGGCTGGGTGAACGGCCGGTTCTTGGGGTTTGGCACCTTTGGTCCCTCACAGATTCCAGCCAACCTTGATTGCGCGGGCACCGAACCGTTCTGGTCGATTTCACTCAGACCCGGTCACGCTCGCGCGGACCTTTTGTTTGTCGAGCGGAGGGTGCTGTTTCGTTTGACGACTGCAAAGCCCGCCATGGGCCGCGCTGATATCTGGCAGATCAGGGGCGCAGCAAAGCCGGGAGAAATGTCATTGATCGTGCAACATAAATCGTGCAGTGACGGCATGTCCGACATTCGGTATCCCTATTCGGCGATCGCTCTCCTGTCCGGACTCGAAATGATCGCCGGATGTTGCCGCCCCGGTGCAGGGCGCTAGGGTTGGAAAATGAAAACGGTTCTTGAAGGCATTCGCGTCCTCGACTTCGGACGATACATTGCAGGGCCATATTGCGCGGCGTTGCTTGGCGATATGGGTGCGGAAGTCATCCGCATCGAGAAACGCGAAGGCTCCGAAGACAAAGCTCTCGATGAGCACCGACCCGCCCAGGCGCCACCCGCCGCGCAGCGCCAGGTTCTGATTGAAGTGGAGCTTGCGGTCCTGCGAAGGCCGGCCGGCGGTGAAG
>JANOFD010000726.1:0-5879 GCA_031413455.1 Rhodobiaceae bacterium | reverse complement strand
CGTTGATCACGAACACGATCAACACCAGAAACCAGCTACGACGTTCGATACTCGCTAGGGTCATTATGATTTGTTGCTCCACGCACACGTCACTGCCGACGGAGAAATACTAGCAGATGCCGCGTCCGCATCATGACTTTCGCAGTCGATAATTACGTTTTGGGGAATCCGCCGCGTGCTACTCGCCGGTCTGATGAATTGAAGTTTTTTGAGAGCGGCCACCTCGAAAATGCTGCGACAATCCAGCAAGGATTTGTCGTTTGACTGCAACAGTCCCCAGCAATCATGCACTCAAATCGCAACGCTTCATCAGGTCGTCACAGTAGTGTCACGTAGCGCACCGAATATACGGTCGCAATTGAGGTGATCGCTGATCGGGCTTGGAACAAGCCGTTCGTTTGCCTTGAGGTTTTGGGGTAAAAAAAAGGGGAAGTAATAATGACGAAGACACTTTGGCTTGCATCTACGGCACTGGTTGCTGTCGCACTGGCCACAAGCCCAGCCTACGCTGGCGGAAAAACAAAGCAAGATACGCGCGATCAAGAAATTCAGGAGCTCAAAGCTCGTCTTGAGAGGTTGGAGCAAGATAACGTGGCCGAGAAACAGGCCGCCGAAGATGAAAAAATCGCCAATGGCGCTCGTCTTGCAAAAGTCGAGCAAACTCAAGACGCCGTTCAATGGACATTCGCCGACGGCCGCCCTTCGGTGCGCTCTGGCGATGGCCGCTTTGAACTGGCTTTCCGCGGCCGCGTTCAGCTCGACTGGGCGTCGTTCATGCAAGACCAGAATGACTTTGCGCTCGGTTACGGCGCAGCCGGTGCTTGCGCCGCCACGAACGTGCTCTGCGATCTGGGCAGCGGCGCCAATTTCCGCCGTGTCCGCTTTGGCGTTGAAGGCAAGTTTTTCCGCGATTTCATCTATGAACTTCGCTTTGACTTCGGCGGCACGGACGTTGAAGGCAACGGGGCGATCAACATCGCGCGTGTAGGCTATGTCGGCATTCCGGGCCTGCGCATCCAGGCCGGTGCCATGCAGCCGATCTTCTCGCTGTACGATTCGACATCTTCAGCAGAACTAACGACGATGGAACGTCCGGGCATCATCACGTCGGTGGTTGGAAACTTTGGCGGCGATAACTCGCGTCGCGGCGTTGAAGTTACCTACCAGCAAGAGAACATGCTTTGGGACGGAAGCAACTTCTTAATCTCGGGCGCGTTTACAGGAAACCGCACGACAAGCCAGGGTGGCTGTCAGTCCGCTACTCACTCCGGTGGCCCGGATGACGAATGTACGCAACTCATCGGCCGCACCGCATTGCGCTTGTGGTCGGATGGCATATCGAACGTTCAGATCGGTGCGAGCGGCGCTCAAACATTGTCGCTTCAAGGCCAGACAACGGTGCCCGGTTCACGCACGATGCGCTTCCGCGAACGCCCTGAAGTCCGGGTCACCGGCGAGCGCTTCATCGACACCGGTGATTTGAGCGCCGACGGCGCCAGCCTGTTTGGTTATGAGTTCGGCGCCAACTGGGAAAACTTCTACGTCGCCGCCGAATACTACAACTTCGAAGTCGACCGTCCGGGCGCACTGATGGACCCGGAATACAGCGGCTGGTACGTCGAAGGTGAGTGGATCTTCACCGGCGAAAACAAGCGCTATGTCGCCTCCGGCACCAATAACAACATCGCCGTATGGCGTGGTCCTTCGGTCACCTCGCCGTGGTCGCTGGGCGGTGGCCTCGGCGCGTTCAGTCTGTCGGCCCGCTACAGCACGCTTGACCTGAACTTCAATGAAGGCGCTGGCGCTGCAGTCGCTGGAACAAACTATCGTGGCGGTGAGCAAACGGTCACCAACATTGGTTTGAACTGGTACCTCAACAGCAACCTGAAACTGATGACCGAGTACTCGATGGTCGACATCGAGCGTATGGGCGCTTCCGGTTTGGCGGCGTCGAGCTTGGATGCCGAGTTCGACATCGTCCAGGGCCGCATGCAGTTCACATTCTAAAGTTCTAAGCGCGGCGGATATTCCCTTCTGCCTTGCCCCCGGCCCTCACGACCACCTCGTGGGGGCCGCACTTTTTCTTGAGTACCTCGGATATAGTTTTCAGACCTCGCCGTTGCGTATTTCTCTCCGCCGGGGCCGTGTGAATTTCATCACACTCAACTCAGCTAGCATCAGGCTCGATTTCGATTCGCGGGCGGGGATGCAATATGTTGAAAGCGTTAGTCCCAACGCTGATTTTGGGCATTGTACCGGTCATAGCGCCTTTGGCGGCACCCGACGCGAGCCAACCCGATCCGCGCGAGCAAGAGCTTCAGGATCTCAAAGCGCGGCAAGATAAACTCGAACGCGAGATCGCCGAAGAAAAAGTCAAAGCTGAAGACGAGAAAATACAGTCCGGATCACGCCTGGCTAAGATTGAGCAAACGCAGGACGCGGTCCAGTGGACGTTTAACGACGGACGGCCTGTCGTTCGTTCGGGGGATGGCCGCTTCGAATTTGCGCTACGTGGAACCATTCAACTCGATTGGGCGCACTACCAACTCGACGATGCAGACTTTGGACCGGGTTATGGGCCAGCCAATGCTTGCGCGTCGACGAACCCGCTTTGCGACTTGGGAGATGGTGCCGTTTTTCGACGCGTACGTTTCGGCACCGAAGGAAAGTTCTTCCGCGACTTCATCTATGAATTGCGCTTCGAGTTCGGCGGCTCGGATGTCGAAGGCAACGGCGTCATCAATATCGCGCGAGTAGGCTACGTTGGCATCCCTGGACTGCGGGTGCACGCGGGAGCTCTGGAACCCATCATGACCCTCGCCGCCTCAACGTCGTCCAATGAACTGGCGACGATGGAACGAGCATCTGTCGTTTCAACGGTGACAGGCCCATTCGGGGCGGAGGATTCGCGTCGCGGCATTGAAGCAACCTATCAGCATGAAAGCCTTTTGTGGGATGGAGACAATTTTATGATCTCCGGCGCTCTTACCGGCAACAAGACCAGCGGTCTTGGTGGTTGCGCTGCCGCAGGACATTCAGGTGGCAATTCAGTCGACGATGAATGCACCCAGATTTTCGGGCGCACCGCCTACCGGCTTTGGTCGAACGGCACCTCAAATGTGCAAGTGGGCGCGACCGGCGCGCAGATACTCTCGTTGCAAGGGCGCGAAGCCGGTGGAGACCGCACAGTGCAGTTCCGCGAACGTCCTGAAGTTCGCGTCAGTGGCGATCGGTTTGTAGACACCGGCGCCATCCCCGCGACGGGTGGATCGCTGTTCGGGCTTGAAGCAGGAATGAACTGGGAGAACATTTATTTGGCCGGTGAGTGGTTCCAATGGTCGGTTGATCGCGATAATTCAACGCTGTTGACCGCGGGTGCCGATCCGGAATTTTCGGGATGGTACGTCGAAGGCGAATGGATTTTCACCGGCGAGAACAAGCGATACGCGCCGTCTGGCCTCAACAACAATGTCGCCGTCTGGCGCGGCCCCGCTGTCTCTTCGCCGTGGGGGGCATGGTCGCTCTCGGGCCGTTACAGCACCATGGATCTCGATTTTGAAGCGGGAACGCCTGGGGCCACGTGTCAGGAGTTTGCCCAGTGCATTCGCGGCGGGCAACAAAGCATCGTCAATGTCGGCGTAAACTGGTACTTGAACGCCAACCTGAAATTCATGACTGAACTCGCACATGTCGATATCGACCGCCTGAATTACGCTGGTGCGGTGCTCGACACCAAATTCGAAATCATCCAAGGCCGCATGCAGTTCGGATTTTGAGGAGTTAATGCACGAAGGCCGCGTCCCTGATGGTGGCTTGAACGCGGCGCTGGCCTTGCCATTCATCTGCCTTCAGCGACGCTGCGACATGCAGTTCGCGCCCCTTGGACTGGAGCAGCATGGGCCCAAGTTCCGATTGAACGGCACGAAACGCAATAGCTGAAACGCGCCCGCCATCGCCACCCTGCAGCACACAACGCACATGCTGCTCACCCACGATAGAGGCATAGGCCACGCGCACAGATGGCAGCGCGAACAGGGGTTCGCTATTGCCCGAACCGTAGGGGCCGCAGCGGGCAACAAGCTCGCAAAACGCAACGGTGGCGCCCTTGGCCGAAAGCGCACCATCGATAAGAAGCTCGCTGCCTTCCAGTGAATCACGGCACGATTGCGCCAGCCTATTCGACAGAAACTCCGACAGCGCGCCAACGCGGGCAGCATCAATCGTCAGCCCTGCCGCCATCGCGTGCCCGCCACCGTTGACAAGCACGCCTGTGTCGCGTGCGTCGACAATGGCCGTACCAAGATCGACCCCGGCGACAGACCGGCCAGAGCCTTTGCCCACGCCGTCATTGATCGCGATGACGATGGCGGGTTTGCCGTAACGCTCCTTCAATCGCCCCGCGACCACACCGATCACCCCCGGATGCCAGCCTTCACGCGCCACAACCAGCACATGCGCCTCGCGCAATGCCGCGTCGTGTTCAACCAGCGCGATGGCTTCGTCAAGAATGGTCTTTTCGATGGTGCGGCGTTCCAGATTCAGCACATCAAGTTCGTGCGCAATGTCGTGGGCGCACACCTTGTCATCGGTTGACAGCAACAGCGAACCAAGGTCGCAGCGCCCCACCCTGCCCCCGGCGTTGACGCGCGGCCCCAACACAAAACCCAGATGATAAGGCTCAACCGCGCCGTTCAACCGCCCCACTTCAATGAGCGCATCGATACCGGGGACAGCACCGTTGCGCGCCACCTCCAGACCTTTCATCACAAATGCCCGGTTCAGGCCCCGCAGCGGCACGACATCGGCAACAGTGCCCAACGCAACGATCGCCAGCCATTTACGCAGATCCGGTGCCTCACGCGTCTGGAACCATCCCCCATCGCGCAGCACGCGGTTGGTGGCGACACAGAGCAGGAAGGCAACACCCACCGCAGCAAGCTGGCCAAGACCGGAAGTATCGTCCCTGCGGTTCGGATTGACGATGGCGTAAGCCTCGGGAAGCGTGTCGGCAGGCAAATGGTGGTCGCAAATCACGACGTCGGCGCCGTGTGCCTTTGCAGCGCTCAACGCGCCATGGGCCTGCGTGCCGCAATCAACAGTGATGATCAGCCTCGCACAATCGCGCGCCAGCTTGGTCATTGCCGCGACGTTGGGACCGTAGCCCTCGCTCAAGCGGTCAGGGATATAGACGACGGGCTCTATGCCCAACGCGCGCAAATAACGCGTGAGCAGAGCCGACGACGTCGCACCGTCCACATCATAATCACCAAAGATCGCGACTTTCTCCCCGTCGCGAACAGCCGCAGCCAGTCGCGCGGCGGCGCGATCCATATCAGCAATGATGCTGGGATCGGGCATGTCGCTTTTCAGTGACGGATTGAGGTAAAGCTCAGCCTGCGCCAGCTCCACGCCGCGCGCCGACAACAGGCGGCCAACGATTTCTCCGCTGTTCAGCCGCTGAGCAATGGCCAGCGCCTGCGACGGGTCGACCAGACGCTCAACCCAGCGCTTGCCCAGCGCCGATTTCGTGACGCCCAGAAAATCGCCGGCCGGCATCAATGCGCTTTGATCACGTGGCGGGCTTTGATCCAACGCACTGTTCCGGTGCGCGAGCGCATGACAATGGTTTCGCTGGTCATGAAATTGCCGACGCGATGAATTCCCTGCAGCATCGAGCCATTGGTGACGCCAGTGGCCGCAAACATCACGTCGCCTGAAGCCAGGTCGATGGTGTTGTATTTGCGATTGAAATCCTTGATGCCGATCCGCGCGGCGCGCGCGCGCTCGTCGTCATTGCGAAAGACCAGGCGGCCCTGGATCTGTCCGCCAACACAACGCAACGCCGCTGCAGCCAGCACACCTTCGGGTGCGCCGCCCTG
>JANOFD010000725.1:0-2619 GCA_031413455.1 Rhodobiaceae bacterium | reverse complement strand
GAACTGAGAAACGCATATCGTTTATTGTTCGCTCAGGAAGGTACATTTCAAGAGCGGTTGGCAGACGTCGCCGAACTCTTTGCCAACAACGGCGAGGTGATGGAGATCGTCAACTTTGTTCGCGCAGGCGGAAGCCGTCCGTTGTGTATGCCAAATCGCGAGACTCGTTCCGAGCCCGCGTGACCCCACAACAATCGAAAATTGGCATTATTGCGGGTGCGGGAGAATTGCCGTTACAGATCGCGCGCGCCTGTGCGGCTCATTCGCGCCAGTATCATGTGATTGCCGTTGATGAGTTCGCGCGCTCAATTCCCAGTTCAATGAGTCATACGCGAATTGCGATTAGCAAGCTGGGAGCTTGCATTCGTGAGCTTCGAGGAAAAGGTTGCGTTGAGGTGGTGTTCGCTGGCAAATTTGCACGTCCGCGGGACCAGAAGATCAAGCTGCGACCTGACTGGCAAGCGATATTGTTTTTGGCGACGAATTTTGGAGTATTGCGACGCACCGACGATGGTATTCATCGCGCGATTTCTTCGACGCTATTTTCATATGGGTTTCGCGTTGTCTCACCTCTTGATGCGGCGCCAGAGCTGGCAGCGCAACTTGGTTGCCTTACACGAAGACAACCAAGCGCTGATCAGCACGCGATGTTCCAGAAGGCGCTTGTAGCTGCAAAAGGGCATGGAATTTCGCGACACGGTCAGGCGATCGTGCATGCCAATGGTGAAGTTATCGCCAAGGAAGGAAAGGCAGGAACTGATGCCATGCTGCAGTCCTTGCCCACTATTATCCCACCTAATTCAATGCTGGTAAAAGCCATGGCGCCAAATCAGCTGCCCACCATGGATCCTCCGGCAATTGGGGAGGACACGATGCAAATTGCTGCGAAGGCCGGGCTGGTTGGCATTTTGGTTGAGGCGGGCCGTAGCATTATCGTCGATCCGGAACGCGTTGGCGTACTCGCCGATGAGTTGGGTCTCTTTGTTTATGCGGATTCAGTCAGGGTATGAGTGTTGATCCTGCGGTTCATCGCCCGAGAATCATGCTGGTTGCCGGCGAACCATCCGGTGATGCGCTTGGTGGTCAACTCATACGCGCGCTGCAGTTTGCTTCGGGTGGTGAAGTTGAAATCTTTGGCGTGGGCGGTCCACATATGCGCAGTGCTGGATTGCAGAGTCTTTTTTCTTTAGACGATACTTCGGTTATGGGATTGCGGGAGGTCTTGCCGCGCCTACCGCGCATAGTGCGCCGCGTGCGACAAGCCGCATCCTTCGCCAAGACTATGCGCCCGGACGTGGCAGTTATGATCGATAGCCCGGACTTCACACACCACGTCGCCAAGCGTATCCGGCGAATTGCACCGGATACGAGGTTGATTGATTACGTGGCGCCTCAGGTTTGGGCGTCACGACCTGGCCGGGCCAAAGCAATGGCTGCATTCTTTGACCATGTGCTTTGCCTCCTGCCTTTTGAAGTGCCTATCTTCGAGAAGGCGGGGCTCAAGGCGACGTTTGTTGGGCATCCGGTTGTGGAGCGCGTGCCGACAATGGGGCAGGGCGCGGTGTTTCGAATTCAGCACGGACTTACGCCTAGGGAGCGTATATTGTTGCTTCTGCCAGGTAGTCGTACGAGTGAAATCAGGTTTCTGTGGTCGGCATTTCGCAGCGCAATCGAGAAAACTGAAGCCGCGGTGGGAGCGCTGACCATTGTGCTTCCGACTGTACCCACGGTCTCTGACCTAGTTCGGGCACACGTTGCCGAGTGGGGGAGACGCGTCATCGTTGTTGAGGATGCAGCGCAGAAATCCGGGGCATTTGATGCAGCGGATGTGGCGCTGGCAGCATCGGGAACCGTTTCGACTGAGCTTGCCATGAGCGCTACTCCAATGGTGATCGGCTATCGTGTTGGAGCTTTGACGGCAGCGATTGCAAGGCCATTCATCCAGGTGCCTTTCATAACATTGGTGAATTTGATTTTGGAAAGAGAGGCAATTCCGGAATTTGTGCAGGAAAAGTGCAATGCGGACAATCTGTCGTCGGAACTCATCAAGCTTCTGACAAATCATGCCGCGCGAGTAGAGCAGGTCACCGCTTCCGCCCAGGCGATCAGGGCGCTCGGGCTTGGAGATGAAACGCCAAGTCTGCGTGCGGCACGGACCATTTTGAAACTATTGCGCAAACCAAGGCGCACGGAGGGACTGGTGTAATCCGGCCCGCCCAGCATCAACGCTTGTGTAGAGCAATATATTCCCGGTGAGGGGCTCCGACATATAGCTGCCTTGGGCGGCCGATCTTTTGGCTGGGATCCTCGATCATTTCTGCCCACTGCGCAATCCAGCCGACTGTTCGTGCAAGTGCGAACAAGGCGGTGAACATGGATGTCGGGAACCCCAGAGCCTTCAGCGTGATCCCTGCGTAGAAATCTATGTTGGGATACAGCTTTTTCTCGATGAAGTATTCGTCATTGAGCGCTACGTGTTCCAGCTCCATCGCACCGCCCGAGGGCTGCCAGCACCGACCGGGCAGCACGAAGCCCCGGGGCTTCTCCGCCTTTGCCCAGCCGGTCCATCGTCACGGCCATCGCCGCCCGCTGCGCTGCGGGGTCGGCGAGCAGGGCCTC
>JANOFD010000724.1:0-10353 GCA_031413455.1 Rhodobiaceae bacterium | reverse complement strand
GTTGCGCGCACTGGAAGCAGGTATGTCGATTGCAGTTCGCGTTGTTGATGCCGTGCCTCTTGGTGTCGATACGCCTGCCGATCTTGAGCGGGCGCGACAATTGCTGGGGCCCAAGCCCGTGATTGGAAAGCGATGACAAATCCTTCAAATACGATTGCGTTTCAGGGCGAGCTTGGTGCGAATTCGCACATGGCGTGTCTGGAAGTTTTCCCGCAGATGTCCGCATTGCCCTGCGCGACGTTTGAGGATGTTTTCGCAGCCGTGAAAGACGGGGCTGCGCGGCTGGCGATGTTGCCGATCGAGAACTCTTTGCACGGACGCATTACCGACATTCATCATCTGCTGCCGGAGTCCGGGCTTTTCATTACGGGCGAGCACTTCTTGCGCATTCATCATCAGTTGATGGCAATCAAGGGCGCGACCCTTGACGGTATCAAGTCGGTGATGAGTCAGATCCCCGCCCTGGGGCAGTGCCGCAATATTATCCGTTCGATGGGTCTGAAGATGGTTGTGGGTGCCGACACGGCGGGTTCGGCACGCCATGTTGCCGAGCTCAAGGATCCGACACTTGCAGCGCTGGCGTCGGGGCTGGCGGCTGAGACTTATGGGCTGACGATTTTGAAGGCCAATGTTGAAGATGCGCAGCACAATACTACGCGGTTTTTGATCATGGCGCGTGAGGCGGACGACGCTGAACTGGACTCGGGCGATGTGATCACGACGTTTGTGTTTCGTGTGCGCAACGTGCCCGCCGCGCTTTACAAGGCGATGGGCGGGTTTGCGACGAACGGCGTGAACATGACGAAGCTGGAGTCCTATCAGCTGGAAGGCTCGTTCAATGCGACGCAGTTTTATGCCGACATTTCCGGACACCCAGAAGAGCGCCATGTCCGGCTGGCGCTGGAGGAATTGCAGTTTTTTACGACACATGTGCGCATTGTCGGCGTGTATCCGGCGCACGCTTTCCGCAAGACACTGGTGCAACCGGTCTAGGTTTCCTCGACCCAGCTTTTCACCAGTTGATGGGCGATGGCCAGGGCGGGCGGCATGCGCAGATCTTTCGAGCCTTTGTGGAGCGCGTTGCGCACTTCTTCGCGGGTGAACCAGCGGGCGTCGGACAACTCGTTCATGTCGACGGTGATGTCGGTTGTCTTGGCGCGCGCGTAACAGCCGATCATCAGCGACGAGGGATAGGGCCAGGGTTGCGTGGAGTGGAAACTGACCTGATCGATGGTGATGCCTGCTTCTTCGTGGAGTTCACGGGCGACGGCCTCCTCTATGGTTTCACCGGGTTCGATAAAACCTGCGAGTGCCGAATAGAACCCGGCGGGCCATTTTTCCTGGCGGCCGAGCAGGCAGGTATCGCCGTTAAGCGCCAGCATAATGACGACAGGGTCGGTGCGCGGAAAGTGCTCGGTGTTACAGGCTTCGCAAAAGCGTTTGTAGCCCGCGTCGGCAGCGATCGTCGGCTCGCCGCAATTGGCGCAGAAGCCATGACGCTGATGCCAATCGATCAGGGATTTGGCCTGGGCCAGAATGGCGGCATCGCCGATGTCGATTTCTTCGGCGATTGTCCGCAGGTCCGCAAAGGTTCCAAGGCCTGCGAGTGCGCCTTCGCTGGTGGGATCGGTGTGGCTGGAAATGTCGATGGCGAAGTGAGCGCTGTCGCGATACAGGCCCAAGAAGATGACGATGGCGCCCGGGCGCGTCAGCGGCAGGGCGAGTTCGCCGGTTACCCAGCCGGTCTCGCGCTTGCCCTCGCGGTTTTTGATCAGGAAGGGCATGAGCTTCCAGACAGGAATGAAAAGCGACTGCTTGTCGGCGAGAGCTGACTTCAGCCAATCCTGATCGCTGCGTAGATGACCGGCGCGATTGAGTGGCGAATTGGCGAAGACATTCGGATTCTTAGGCAAAACTATGCTCATCAGCCGCCGCACCTTTCCACAGAAATTATGGAAGGACACTGGCACGGCCCCGGGCCTCGCTGCAATGTTTGTGGCGCTTGCGTTTTGGCGCTGAGGGCCTGATATACTCCCCCGGGAGGTTGGTGGTGGACGGGTCCCTCGCCAACCCGGTCAGATCCGGAAGGAAGCAGCCGCAACGAGTTTCGACTCGGGTCGTTCGTCAGCCTCCCACCTTCGCCTGCGGCTTCGGTGGGCAGGCCCACTTGGTGGGATCTCTAGAATGGCTAAGAAAGGTAAGGGTTCGGACGCTGAAGCGGACGAGCCCGCGTTGGGATTGAGCGCCGGGGGATTGATCGGCGGTGCGGCTTCGACCTCCGGCGCCTATCGGGTGCTGGCGCGCAAATACCGGCCGCAGACTTTCGAGGATGCGTTTATCGGTCAGGCGGCGATGGTGCGCACGCTGGCCAACGCGTTCGCGGCTGGACGGATCGCGCATGCGTTTATGCTCACGGGTGTGCGCGGGGTCGGCAAAACGACGACCGCGCGTATTCTTGCCAAGGCGCTCAACTGCATCGGTGCGGACGGCAAGCGGAAAGAGCCGACAGTGTCCCCGTGTGGCGCTTGCGAGCCGTGCACGTCGATCGCCGAGTCACGCAACATCGATGTCTATGAAATGGACGCGGCCTCGAACACGGGCATCGACGACATCCGTGAGATTATCGAAGGTGTGCGCTATGCGCCGGCGCAGGCGCGTTACAAGGTCTATATCATCGACGAAGTTCACATGTTGTCGAAGCAGGCCTTTAATGGCCTGCTCAAGACACTCGAGGAGCCGCCGCCGCATGTGAAGTTTGTTTTTGCGACGACGGAAATCCGCAAGGTGCCGATTACGGTGCTGTCGCGGTGTCAGCGCTTTGATCTGAAGCGTGTGCCGGTTGATGACCTGGCGGCGCATCTGGTGGCGATATGCAAGTTGGAAACGCAAGCGGCAAGTGATGCAGCGCTGCGGCAGATTGCGCGGGCGGCGGAAGGATCGGTGCGCGATGCGCTGTCGATGCGCTGTCGCTGCTTGATCAGGCGTTTGCCCATGCGGGCGGCGGAACCATTGAAGAAGAGCCGGTGCGCGTGATGCTGGGGCTTGCGGACCGTGGCCGCGGGCTTGAGCTTTTCGAGCGCCTGATGCGCGGAGCGATTGCCGAGGCGCTGGCCGAGTTTCGTAGCCAGTATGACTCAGGCGCTGATCCGCTGGCGGTGATGCAGGACATGACGCAGATCTGTCACGAGGTGACGCGCGTGAAGGTCAGCGGTGGCACCACGCATGCGGGCGCGCCCGAAAGCGAAGCCCGGCGCGTGGGTGAGCTGGGCGCGAAGCTTACCGTGCCGCAATTGGCGCGGACATGGCAGCTGCTGTTGAAAGCGCTGGCGGAAGTGCAGTCGGCGCCAGATGGGGCAGCGGCGGTCGAGATGGCGATGATCCGCATTGCCTTTGCCGCGGAATTGCCGCCGACGGAGCAGTTGCTGCGCACGGTTGGAAGCGCACCGCCTGCTGCGCCGCGTGGTGTCGGCGCAGTGAGTGCGCCTCCGGCACCGCCGCCGATGCGCATGAGTGCGACCCGCAACGAGAGTGTGCCGGCCCAGGCTGAACCGTCGGCAAGTCTTGCACCGGTGGTGGCGAGGGTTCCGCTGCTTGAGTTGCGGAACTTCGTCGAAGTGGTTGACCTGGCGCGCGAGAAGCGCGAGGCGCGGCTGGTCTATGCGCTTGAGCACTGGGTGCATCTGGTGGCCTTTGAACGCGGGCGGCTGGAGCTTCGATTGAATCCTGCGGCGCCGGCAACCTTTCCCGGAGAGTTGTCGGACCGGTTGGCTAAGTGGACGGGCGAGCGCTGGATAGTTTCGGTGTCGAGTGCCGAGGGCGAGGCGACACTGGCCGAGCAGGCCCAGGCGGAGGAACAGGTGAGGCGTGCGTCGGCGGCGCAAGACCCCTTGCTGAAGGCGGCGATGGCGATGTTTCCGGGCGCGCGGATCGTGGCGGTGCGCGATCGCGATGCCTTGAGTGAACCCGAAGGGAACGGTGAACGGGAATGAAAAATATCGGTGACTTGATGAAGCAAGCGCAGATGCTGCAGCAGCGTTTTCAAGAGGCGCAGGAGAAGGTCAATCTGGTCGAGGCCGACGGGCAATCGGGCGGCGGAATGGTCAAGGTGACGCTGAACGGCAAGGGTCTGGCCAAGGCGGTGCGGATTGATCCCAGCCTAATCGATCCGAAGGATGCCGGGATGCTGGAAGATCTGGTTGTGGCCGCCATCAATGATGCGCGGGTAAAGCTCGATGCGAAGGTGAGCGACGAGATGTCGAAGGCGACGGGTGGGCTTCCACTGCCGCCGGGGATGAAGTTTTAACACACATGGCGGCGCCTTTATCGGGACCAGAGATTGAACGCTTGGTGCAGTTGCTGGCGCGGTTGCCGGGCTTGGGTCCGCGCTCGGCACGACGGGCGGCGTTGTTTTTGCTGAAGAAGAAAGAGACGTTTCTGCTGCCACTGGCAGCGGCGTTGGATGAAGCAGCGCGGACGATCAAATCGTGTACGACGTGCGGCAATCTTGATTCCAGCGACCCCTGTTCGGTGTGCAGCGATCCACGACGCGACCCGAGTTTGATTTGCGTGGTCGAGGATGTGGCCGATCTGTGGGCGCTTGAGCGGGCGGGTGTGTTTCGCGGGCGCTATCATGTGCTGGGCGGGACGCTGTCGGCGCTGGATGGGCGGGGGCCTGATCAATTGAACCTGGCCTCGCTGGTGGAGCGGGTGAAGGCTGTGGGCTTACGAGAAGTGGTGCTGGGGCTGAACGCCACCGTCGAGGGCCAGACGACCGCGCATTATGTGACGGATATTATCGCTGGGTCCGGTGTTCCGGTGACACGTCTGGCGCACGGGGTGCCGGTGGGTGGCGAACTCGACTATCTGGACGAAGGCACGCTGGCGGCAGCGTTCGCGGCGCGGCGCGGCGGGCGATGTGAGGGGGTATTTACTTTTTCTCACATAATCTCACATAATCTCACATCAGGATTGGTGAGATCGTGCATGAACTGGAAAACCCATAGGCTGAGCCGGCGGCTCAATTTCAATGCGGCTGAGACTGAGGCGCTTTATGCGCTTCTGTCGGATATCGACGCCGTGAAGCAGGCGTTCCGTTTGAGTTCCAAATTGTTGCCGCAAACGATCAAGCGGTTGACGCAATCGGTCATCGTGACTTCGACAGGCGCATCCAACCGTATCGAGGGAAACCGCCTTAGCGATGATGAAGTTGAAACTCTTTACCGGAATATACGCATCCGTAAGTTTAAGAGCCGCGATGAGCAGGAAGTTGCAGGATACCTTGAGACGCTGGAGTTGGTGCTTTCGCATCACGATGGCATGAAGGTTTCGGAGTCTTTGATCTTGCAGCTGCATCGAGACATGCTTAAACACTCCGACAAAGATCAACGCCAGCGCGGCACTTACAAGATCGGCCCGAATCGCGTTGAGGCGCGAGACCCGCGCGGCAAAGTGGTGGGTGTGATTTTCGATCCGACACCGCCGCATCTGACTCCCAAGGAAATGCTGGAACTGGTTGAGTGGTATCAATGGGCCGAACGCGAGAAGTTCAAACACCCGCTGGTTCGCGTGGGCAATTTCATTTTCGAATATCTTGCCATTCATCCGTTTCAAGATGGCAATGGGCGCACGAGCCGGTTGCTGACAAATTTGATGTTGCTCAAGCATGGGTATGAATTTGCGGCGTTCGTCTCGCACGAGAAACTGATCGAAGAGCGCAAAGCAGAGTACTATCTCGCGCTCAATCGCACGCAGGCGACCTGGAAGTCAAAGAACGAGAGTATCGTTCCCTGGATGCAGTTTTTTTTGGATGTCATTAAAGCGCAAGCCGCCTGGGCGATTACCATTGTGCGTGACGAAAGTGCCGAGTTGCTGCTGTCGGAGAAGCAACTACGCCTTTGGCAATGGGCGCAAGGCCGCAATGAACCGGAGTTTGCGCGCAAGGATGCCATCGAAGGGCTTGGATTTCCGCCGCGCACGGTAGAGGCGAGCATCCAGAGGCTGGTGGAGTTGAAGAAATTGGAGCGCGTGGGGGCCGGGCGGGGCACGCGGTATCGTGTGGTGAGGTAGGTGGAGAGAATTGTTTTAACCGGTGTGTTGACGGCTACATCAGTTCTTTTGAAAGCGTGCTACAATGGTATCTCGCAGTTCCTGTAGTGGGCTATATGTTCAATCAACTTGTACTGCTCTTTGCTGGTTTTTTCGCCTATTGCTCAGCAATTTTTGTCGCACATGATGTGTTCGTGTTTGCGGACGTGCGGGCGGAGATTGACCGCTTGATCGATGGTGCAAGTGAAAGTGAGAGGCATCCGAACGCGGACGTGCGCAAGGCGTTTCGTTTGGATCAAGCCTACCTATACGGGAATGTTGCTTTCGATTTGTTTCGCTCTGAATTTGCCCGGCGAGATATTGATCAACAGAGGTCGTTTCACTCAGAAAAACTATTTGCGACATTGCTATGGTCCGTTCAGCTCCGGATCTGGTACGCCGACGCTGACATATATGCGCTGCGGTTGCGCATGATTTGCTGTGAGGCTTGGGGCTTGGGATCGATTGACGAGATCGCCCAAGTTACGTACTCGCGCGGGCTCAACGACCTCACGATTTCCGAGTTGGGGTGCTTAGAGAAATTCGAGAGTTCGCCGAGTAGATTTAAACACCGCTGGCAGTCGTTGGGCTGTCCGAATTTTTTGAACATCGAAATGTAGGTGCCTTGATATCTTGTTGCATTCCATTCGACGTCACTACTGGTCAAGCACACCATTGACCCGAAGAGGCAAGGTAACTCCTAAGCCCTCGGTCGGGCACTCGGTACGTTCGAACCATTGCCAGCCAAGAGAACCCGGATGAACGCGGAGGCAAATTTCGTCGCCGATGGCCGCGACATCGAAAGTCTCGCTGGGAACGTCAAGATATGTTGAGTCGCTATTCGGTCCCCAAGGAGCGAGTTCCAGAGCGTACCTTGAACCTCGCCCATTGTCGCTTTTCTTGGACAGTATCGTTGTTTTGAACTGTGTGGGCTCATTTGAGTCCATGTGCATGTTGGTTTGATGCAACGCGCCAGCCATAAATGACGCACCAAACATGAAGTAGAATGCAGCACGCAGAGGTTTAGAGCGGAGCCGTTGGTCGCGCCACAACAAGGCCGCGATCATGCCTGCCGCTAGACAAATCCCGGGCACAAATGGTGCGTGGGGCTCCAACATTTCAGCGCCGTTGAATCCAACCACAACTGTTGCCAGTCCTGGAGCGAGGGCGGCAGCCCAAGCGGAAGGTCGCGGATCGCGGTTTTCGATTTCCACATCAAGCTGCACGACACCAGCCGACCAAAGACTGACACCGACGGCGATCAAAGGAATGAAAACAAGCATGAGGGCTAGCGGAGGCGCTGGCCATAGCAGGTACGACGCAGCCGCTGCGAAGCCAGCGATGTTGAGGCCTCCAGCCCAGCGTCGCATGCGCGATAGAAACTTCTGTCGCTCAAAGGGCGTGGCTCCGAAGCGCGGATTGGAGGGGATCGCACGTTCGCGTCGTTTTGGACCTGCTTCCTTTTCATTGGGGAGTATCGACAGCCAATCAAGTTGGAACCGTTCCGCCCACACTGCCTTGAAAACGACCAAAGCGCGCGCCCCCTCCCCCTTTGGGAAAAAATAAAGCCAGTCGTTTCGGTCGAAACTGTAACTGTCAATTTCGTGTGCAGCCAGACAGCGCCTAAAAATGCCGTCGGTGGTTTCGATTCTGTCCGGCCACAGCGTTGTTATCGTGTGAGCCACGCGTCATAGATGAACCAGATAGCCAAGCACAATGAAGGCCAGGGTGAACGGCAGGATTCCGGCGACACTATTCGTCGCTGCTATGGTGGTAACGACGGCGTAGTACAGGAGTGGCCCTGCTATCAGCAGCGCAAACGCGACCAAACCTAACTGAGCCCAAAGGAGTTTGGAGCCTTCAAGCCGATAGAGTTTTGGGAAGCCAGCCTGTTGTGAGTGCGCGACCATAAGTGTTCCAGAGACGTGAGCTTGACTTTCATTTAATCACGAAAGTTGGGTCGGGGCGTGCAGGAATTCCCAAGGTGCGCAGGAGCACGTGTTGCAGCGAGGGGGGGGCGCTTCCACAGAGTTCCTTCTTACGCACCTGTCATGGGGACGCGTTGCCGCGGTCAAAGGCGTCGAATGGTTACCTCGTTTCTTGGTTCACACAGTTGAAGCGATACTTTTTGTTGATCATGCCGCATCCGTCATTCTTTCTAGGCGGACGGCCTGCAGCGGCATGTTTCCAGAATCTTCTCACAGCGTCTGATTTTACAACAATTGGCGCTATCCAACCATTTCTCAGCTTTATACTTTTGATTCGCGGCAATCCGGCTTAAGATTTGACCGGTCTACAATTTAGATCAGCCCGGCGTCGAAGCGCCTATCCCGACATCAGATCCTTACTGGGCTCTGGTTTCGGCGTTGTGGTCAGCGTGATGCGGCTTGCTTGATGAATTTTTGGCTTGCGCGGCGAGAAATAGTTCTCTATATGTTCCTTCGAGCCTATTCCCTTATTCTTCTCTGAAGAGGCAGTGAGTTAGGGGTGCTGGGCGGGACTTGGGATGTTACGGTTTTGTTACGCGATGTTACGGCAATGTTACGCGATTTTTGGCGGAGTTTGGCCAATGTTACGCTGTTACGGCTAGGATGAGTTTGGTAGGGCTTGGTAGTGGCGGTGCCTTGACCGGTTGCGGTGGTTGATTTACCTCCCGTGGTTATGGCTTTGCTTCCCATCCTCGTTGCGCCGGACCCCATTCTTAAACAGGTGTCAGAACCTGTTCTTAAGGTAACGGATGAATTGCGCCGGTTGATGGATGACATGCTGGAGACGATGTACGACGCGCCGGGGATTGGCTTGGCGGCCATTCAGGTGGGCGTTGCCAAGCGGGTGATCGTTATGGATTTGGGCAAGCCCAAGTCGAAGGACGAGGAAGACGAAGAGCCCGTCAAAGGTGAAAAGCCGGAGCGGCGGCCTATGTACTTCGTCAATCCCAAGATTGTTTGGGCGTCGAAAGACACCGTCTATTGCGAAGAGGGCTGCTTGTCGGTGCCCGATCTGTACGAGGAGGTTGAGCGGCCGGCGCAGGTGAAGGTGAAGTATCTCGACTATCACGGCGCCCCCCGTGAGATAGATGCGGACGGGATGCTGGCGGTTTGTTTGCAACATGAGATGGATCATCTTGAAGGCGTTTTGTTCATCGATCATCTGTCGCGGTTGAAGCGTTCGATGATGTTGAAGAAATTGGCGAAGGCGCGCAAACCGGCTGAGCGCGAGCCTGCGGATTAGATGCTTTGCGGATTGCATTTTTAGGGACACCTCAGTTTGCGGTGCCAACGCTTGAGGCGCTGGTGGCGGCGGGGCATGAGGTGGTGTGCGTCTATTCGCAACCGCCGCGGCCTGCGGGGCGCGGGCAGAAATTGCAGTCCTCGCCGGTGCAGGTGGTGGCTGAGAAGCTGGGCATTGAGGTGCGGACACCGGTGTCGCTGAAGGGTGTTGAAGATCAGGCCGCGTTTGCGGCGCTCGGTCTGGATGCGGCGATTGTGGTGGCGTACGGGTTGTTGCTGCCTCGGGCGGTTTTGGATGCGCCGCGGTTGGGGTGCTTTAATTTGCATGCGTCGCTGTTGCCGCGTTGGCGTGGGGCGGCGCCGATCCATCGGGCGATCATGGCTGGCGATGTCGAGACCGGGGTGATGGTGATGCGTGTGGAGCTGGGGCTGGATACTGGTCCGGTGCTGGCGGCATGGCGCACGCCTATCGGGGACACGACGACAACCGGTGCGTTGCAGGATTTGCTGGCGCGCGAAGGTGCCGGATTGATGGCGGCGACTTTGCCAGAGGTTGGTGCTGGTGGTTGTCGGGAAGTCACGCAAAGCGTGGACGGCGTGAGCTATGCGAAGAAGGTTACGGCAGACGAGGCGCGGATCGACTGGTCGAAGTCGGCGCACGAAGTGTTGCGGCATGTTCACGGGCTCAATCCCGCGCCCGGGGCCTGGACGATGAGCGGCGGGACGCGGCTGAAAGTCTTGCGGGTGCGAGTGGTGGAGGGACGCGGGATTGTTGGTGAGGTGATTGGGGCGCCGCTTGTTGTGGCTTGCAGCGAGGGTGCGATCGAGATTGTCGAACTGCAACGCGCGGGGCGCGGGGCGCAGTCTGCGGTGGAGTTTGCACGCGGCTTTCCGGTTGGCGCTGGCGTGAAGTTGAGCTGACGATGGCGCGCTGGAAGTTGACGATCGAGTATGACGGCAAGCCCTTTGTGGGCTGGCAGCGGCAGGAGAACGGGCCGTCGGTGCAGGCAGCACTTGAGCACGCGATCATGAAGCTGAC
>JANOFD010000723.1:0-4413 GCA_031413455.1 Rhodobiaceae bacterium | reverse complement strand
CGTCAGCGACAGGCCGATAACCGGCAGGATCATGTTTTGGATAGCACCTTCGTTCCAGCCGCCCACCGGCAGCCAGCCCAAATTCACGCCCAAGATCAAAGTCAAGATCGGCGCCATGACAAAGCTCGGAACCGTGATCCCGATCATGGCGACCGTCATGACGGAAAAGTCTGTCGCTTTGTTTTGCCGGAGTGCTGCAACCGTTCCCAGTGTCATGCCGACAAATGACGCCAGCAGGATCGCGGAAATTCCCAATATGGCACTCACGGGCGCCCCATCAGCGATCAACTCTGCAACGGTGAAGTCCTTGTACTTGTAAGATGGCCCCAAATCGCCGGACAAAAGCTTGCCAAGATAACCGCCCAGGCACCTGATGTGTCTCTTGTCCTGGTTGAGATATTTTTCGCCGTCAAACGTCAGGCCTTGCGCACTGGCCGCTGCAGCCTCATGCGGCCCGGAAATAAACGCACCACAGACGAAAGTGTTGACGTCAAGGAATTGCCTCAACAAAGGCTTGTCCAGGTCGTAGGCGGCCAGAATATTCTTTTCGATTTCAGGCGGAAGCTTGCGCTCTTGATCAAACGGCCCGCCCGGCGCGGCCCTCATCAGGAAGAACGCCATGATGATGATCAGCAATAGAGTTGGAATGGCGCCCAAAAGGCGGCGCACAATAAATCGAACCATAACGGACGCCAAATCCCTTCTTGAAAATGGCCAACCAGCACGCGCCATTCTTCCGCCCGCTAGCTTGGCCAGCCAGCCCACAAAGTCAATGTGTCGATTCTGACGATAGCGGGATTTTGATCAACAAAATCAAACCGTTGACCATTATGTCGGCCTAACTCGATGCTTGTACGCATAAGCCGTTCGAAATCCCAACTCGCCATAGAGGGACAACGCCGCAGAATTCGCCTGTTCGACTTGCAGCCACGCGCGCTTGGCGCCCAGTGCGTGTGCAGCGCCGATTAGCGCCTCACTCAAAGCACGCGCGACACCCTTTCGCCGCGCACTTTTGGCCACATGGATGCCGTGCAGACCCGTCCACTGCCGTTCAATTGCCACGACGCCAATACCAATGACCTGTTCTGCCTCCATGAACATAGCCCAGCGAGCCTCAACGCCCACGGCCCGGTGCTGCAGTTCAAAAACCGATGCCTCCTCGCCCGTCAAACCCCGTAACATCTGCGCCGCTTGCAGCCACTTCTCCTCGGCACGTTCCAGAATATGAATGTGCGGCGATGGGTGACACGGCGTCGCCTCTGCGACTTGCACGAAGGTTGGCGCCTCAACTCGATAGTGGCGTCCCTCTAACATCTCGTCCAGACCGTCATCAGCCAGTGGCGTCAGCCGGAACACCGCCTTGCGACCCCAGCGGACATAGATCGCTTCAGCGGTTTCAATTTTCTCGGCCAGGCTCACCCGTCCAGGCCAAAAAGGGTTGACGGAGTTGACGCGTCGCGAACTCCCGCCGCTACAGCGCAACAGCCATCCGTCATAATGCGCGGTACGCAATGCCGGCCAGGCATTGAAATTCAACTCTTCAAGCTCCAGGATTTGCTCGCGCAAAAGCATGGCAGCTAAACTTCCAGTTCACTGATCAGGACCGCGCGCTTCTCTCTCGTTGAAATCTCAGCAGCCATGCCCATGATGACTGACCAGTAGCCGTCTTCCGCACCGACTTCGATTGGACCACCGTCACGAACCGCTCGCAAAAACGCTTGATGCTGGTAGTAGGTGGCACCGTGATGAGACCCTGCATGCAGCGCAGTTTCATCAACTGCCACGTGGGTCGTCTGCGGCCTCTTGGAGCGCCGCGGACTGAACACGATGTGGCCATCCGGAATGAAAACCTCGAGCTTGCCCGTGTCGCCTACTGCCGCAATTTCTTCTTGGTTTTTGGAGCCCTCGGCAAACATGCAAAGGTCCAGCATCGCCCGCACACCATTGTCGAAATCCACAATCGTGTAGGAATTGTCGATGATGTCCGGCGCCCGTCCATCGTAGCGTTCATCAAGATGGTTCACATCCATCGCCCCTGAACAGTATACGCGAACAGGCTTGGCCTTCACAATCAATCGCATCAGATCGAAGAAATGACAGCATTTTTCGACCATGGTTCCACCTGTATTCTGCGAGAAGCGATTCCAGTCAGCCACTTTTTTCAGGAACGGGAAGCGATGCTCACGGATTGCCAGCATCTGCAGCCGCCCAATTTTCCCGCCCGCAATCTCGTTGATGAATTGTGCGACCGGCGGCATATAGCGATACTCCATGCCCACCCAGAAGACGCCGCGAAGCTCTCGCGCCGCCGCACGCACGGCCCGGACATCTGCAAGCGTGGTCGCCAGCGGCTTCTCGCACAGAACATGCTTGCCGCTCTTGATGACGTCGTCCAGAATGGCCGCATGCGTGAAATTCGGCGATGAAATCACCACCGCGTCGATGTCGCGGTCCTCAAGTAAAGACTTCGCGTCGGGATGAACGATGACCTTGTTTTTCAGACTCTCACCCAGAAACGCATGCGCCAGCGCAATCGATTGCGGCGCGGGGTCGGTAATGGCGTGGATCAATGCGCCAGGCATGAGCTTCAGGTTTTGAATATGTTCATACCCCATCATGCCCGTGCCGATGAGCCCATAGCGTATTATCCGTTCTGACAAGGGAGCCTCTCATGGGTTCGCGCACGCCCCTTGTATAGAGCCCGCCTGATGGGTCAAATGTCCAGCCAACAACCACGATGAGACGAGCGTGAAAATGCCGGAAAATGCCAGGCGTCTGGGTCAAAGTAAACTTGAACTGGGCCCGATTGCCTATGGCCTGTGGCGGTTCACAGGTGATGATGTCTCCTCGGCGCACACGAGGATCGAGACAGCGATCGAGTCTGGCATGACCCTTATCGATGTCGCGGCGGTTTACGGCCTCGATTGGGGCGGATCGTCCTTTGGGGAATCCGAGACCCTCTTGGGCAAGGTGCTCGCATCAACGCCCAGCCTACGCCAACGCATGGTACTCGCCTCCAAGTTTGGAATCACGCCGGGCATTCCGTATGACTCCAGCGCGACCGCTGTGGTCCGCTCCTGCGAAGACTCGCTCAAGCGATTGCACACCGGCACCATCGACCTGTTTCAGGTCCATCGCCCCGATGTCCTGACCCATCCGGCCGAACTCGCTGCCGCGTTGACCAGTCTACGCGCTCAGGGCAAAATTCGGGAGGCGGGTGTCTCCAATTACGGGGCACAACAGACGGCGCTGCTTCAGAAATATCTGGCGTTTCCGCTGGCCACCATGCAACCCGAATTCTCAGTCCTGGCGATCACGCCGGCCTTCGATGGAACTCTCGACCATGCCATCGAACATGACATGACACCACTCGCGTGGTCACCGCTGGGCGGCGGGAGGCTTGCCACGGGCAGCGCCGCCGACGAGCGGGTAGGCCGCGTGGTGGCCAAGCTCGACAAGCTCGCCGAGCGCGACGGCGTCAGCCGCACAGCCGTTGCCATCGCTTTCGTCATGCGTCACCCCGCTGCCCCAATCCCGATTATCGGAACGCAGAACCCCGCACGTATCGCCGCCGCCGCTCAGGCGTTGCGCGTAAATTTAAGCCGCGCCGATTGGTACGGCATTGTTGCTGCCTCCCAAGGAGCGCCGCTGCCATGACTTTACCCCCATGCGAAGTCTCATGGTTCTCAGCCTTGTGTGACGACGACTACGAATTCCTGGGCGTTCCTGACCCAACGCTCAAAGCAAGTTTCCATCATTGCCGGGACATCGTGCTCACTGCTGAGCAGTGCGGCTTCGACAACATCTTGCTGCCTTCGGGCTACGCGCTCGGCATCGACACGATCGCCTTTGCGGGAGGCATCGCGCCGATGCTCAAGAAAATGCGCCTGCTCGTCGCGGTGCGCTGCGGTGAGATGTGGCCGCCCCAACTGGCGCGCCAGCTCGCAACGCTCGATCAGATGCTTGGTGGACGCCTGACCATCAACATCATCTCCAGCGAAATGCCAGGCGAAACACTGGCGTCTGCCCCGCGGTATGGCCGCACCGTGGAAGTCATGCAGCTCCTTCGTGCGACCCTGAACGGCGAACGCATCAAACATCAAGGCGAGCATTACCGCTTCGATCTCGACCCGCCCGGCGCGCGCACTGTGTCTCAAAAAGCTCCGCCGTTTTACTTCGGCGGCCTCTCTGAAGACGCGCGCGAAGCCGCGGCCCAAGCCGCCGATGTCTATCTCATGTGGCCCGACCGTATGGCGGAAGTGGCCGGCATCGTCGCCGATATGAAAGCCCGTGCTGCCAAACACAATCGCAAGCTCAAATTCGGCTATCGCGTCCACATCATTGTGCGCGAGACCGAAGCCGAAGCGAGAACCTACGCCCGTCATCTGCTGTCACGCCTCGACGACGGCGCTG
>JANOFD010000722.1:0-11279 GCA_031413455.1 Rhodobiaceae bacterium | reverse complement strand
GATCTTCCTTTGGGACGAGGCCTGGTTCGGCTTCGCCCGCTGGTCGCCGTTCCTGCGCCCGCGCACGGGCCTGGGCGCGGCCAAGCGCTGTCGTCTTGCCGCTGCCCGACGGACCCAGGAGAGCGAGGATCTCGCCGTCTGCCACCGCAAGCGTAAAAGACTTTATCGCAACGCGGCCGCCATAAGCGTGTGTCACCGCTTTGAAGTTGAGTGCGCTCATAATGTTCGCACCGAGATCTCGCTTTGCGAGCCGGGGCGGGCGCGGCGCATGCCCAGGCAAAGCAGGAAAACGGGGATCAAACCCGCAGTGGCAATTGCCAATGAGGGGAGTGCCGCCTGATCAAGCCGCTCTGTCGTTGCCAGTTGAAAGGCTTCAGTCGCCAATGTGTCAAAATTAAACGGCCGCAAAATCATTGTTGCGGGCAACTCCTTCATGACATCGGCAAATACGAGCGCTGCAACCGCCAGCATCGTCCCGCGCATCAACGGAATATCAATGCGAAACATTGCGCCGCGAGGCCCTACCCCCAGGGTCCGCGCCGCTTCGCCGTAGCGCGCGCCGATTTTTACGAACGCCGCATCCAGAGGCCCGTGAGCTACCGCAAAAAACCGCACCGCATACGCATAGATCAAAATCGCAACCGACCCCGAAAGCACAAGTCCAACTGTCATGTGCATCGCACCCTCTGCGATGTCGCGAACGATACTGTCGGCGGCGCCCGCCACGATCAGCAATCCGACCCCAACGACGACACCCGGCGTCGCATACCCCAGCGCGCTTACCCGTGACATCTGCCGCAAAACGCTCACCTGTGAACGCCCTGCCGCCATCGAAACGCTGGCCGCAAGGGCCACAACGGCAATTGCGGCAAAGGCCGCCAGCGCTCCGGTATTGAGCGTCAAGGCTGCGACGCGGGCAAGGCTTACGTCATGCTGCGCGTCAATCGCCATTGAAATCAGAATGATGGCAGGCACGGCAAAACCAACGATAACAGGCGTGGCGCAGGCAAGGCTTGCCAGTGTTGCGCGCCAGCCCTTCAATTTCCATGGGCGGATATCGCGATACTGCGCCGAGACCGCCGCATAGCGCCGCGCACCGCGGCTGGACTGTTCGATGAGGACAACCGCAAAAACAGCAGCGAGCAGGACAGAGGCGAGCTGAGCGGCGGCAGCCGGGTTGCCGTACGAAAACCAGGCGCGATAGATGCCGGTGGTAAACGTCTGAAGGTCGAAATATTTGACTGCGCCAAAATCGGCGAGCGTTTCCATCGTCACCAGGGTGCCCCCGGCAACGATGGCCGGCCGGGCCATTGGCACAGCGATGCGCAGGAAAGCCTGCGCGCGCGTCAAACCCAAAGTGCGCGCAACCTCCACCGCACTCATCGATTGTTCCAGAAAGGCCGCGCGCGTAATTAAGTAGACGTAAGGAAATAACGCACCGCTGAGCACAAAAACGGCCCCTCCGAGCGAACGGATATTGGGAAACCAATAGTCGCGGACATTCAATCCGCCAAGCTCACGCAGCAACGACTGCAGCGGCCCGGTGACCTGAAGAAAATCGGTGTAGGCATAGGCCAGAATGTAGGCGGGCATTGCCAGCGGCAGAACAAGGGCGAACTCAAGCGTACGCCTGTACGGGAACTCGTACATCGTGACCAGCCAGGCGGTACCAATCCCCGTGAAAAGCGTCAGTGCCAACACGCCGCTACCCAGCAGCAGTGTGTTTGTCACGTACACGGACAGAACCGTGTTCGCGAGGTGCGCCCACAGGCCTTGAGTATCGACACCGGTGAATGCGACGACAGCAAGAACAGGCAGAGCCAGCACCACCAGCACCAAGCCGGCGCCCAAGGTACCTCCGCGTGGTGTAAACCGAAGCCCGCTCATTGTATGCGCGCTTCTGCGCTAAAACTGAGTAGAGAGCGTAAATCTGGCCGCACGCGGGGCTCCCGGCGTGATGTTGTTGTCGTTGTGAGCAGTTCCCCAATACGTCTCGTCAAACACGTTCTCAATGTTGAGCTGAGCTTTGAAATTTTCGTCAATCCTGTAATACAGTGCGGCATCGACCCGCGTAAAGCCGGGCAGTATTACGCCGTTGCTGAGCGAGGCAAACACCTCTGTCTGATGGGTAACGCCCAGGGCGGCGGCGAAGCCCGGCGCAAACCGGTAGTGATTCCACAGCGAAACAGTCTGCTCGGGAACAAGGGGGACTACGCGGCCCGCGGGTGCAGCCGTCGTTGTCTTGGTTATCTCGGAATTCTGTATCGAGTAGCCAGCCATGATGGACCATTCACTTGTCACGTTGCCACTGAGGCCGATTTCAATGCCTTCGCTGCGTTGCTCGCCGGTCAACACGGTCTGCAATGAAATTGGATCAATGGCACGCGTGTTCTTGCGATCAAGTTGGTACAATGCTGCAGTCAGAGCGAGACTTGGAAGAATGTCCCATTTGACGCCCGTTTCGAGGTTGACGAACTCCTCGGGCTCCAGCGATGCCAATGTAACGTCGAGAGCAGAAAACTGATCACCCGATTGCGGCAGATAGGACACCGCATAGCTGGTGTAAAACGAAAGCGGCACAATGGGTTTGTAGATGACGCCCACGCGCGGCGAGATAAGGTCGTCGGTACGTTTGAAATCGGCATTGGCAAGACGCTTGTCGTCAAATTTCAGGTCAAACCGGTCAAAACGCAAACCCGCGATGATATGGAATTGCTCCGTCAGCTCGACCTGATCCTGCACATAGACAGCGCCAAGAGCCAACCCCACATTGTTGTCGGCTTGCAGCGGCGAAGAAAAGACCACGGGTGCAAATGTCGTTGGATTTGAGATGTTGACAACGCCCGCAGCATTATTGTTCGGCGCGCGCGTGTGGTCGGTCCCTTGCCAACCCAACTCTACGCCCGCAAGTATTCTGTGCTTCACTGAACCGGTGGACGTTTCCCAGATAAGGTCGGTTTGGTTGAAGTAATTTAGCCGGCCGGTACCACTAGAGTAGGCTTGCAAGGAAACATTTCCCAGGCCGTTCACCGCGCTATTGGCGTGAACGTTTGAGTAATACTTGTCGTATCCGGCAATGAGTGTTCGATTTCTAAGTTGCACGTTTGGGCTAAACTCATGTTCGAACGTGACGTTAAGCAAATTGACCTTCACGTCGCTGTAACTGAGGTCCGGATTGCCGAAAAACGCGGACTCACGAATGTCCAGTGGGCGGCCATTTCGCGAGGGAACACCCCGATCGACGGTGCGATTGTCGCTAAAATGCTCGACGCCGATGTGCAGTCGCGTGGTATCGGATAAGGCGAACGACGCAGTCGGGTTGATGCCGAAGCGTTCGACATTGACGAAGTCACGATAGGAATCGGAATTTTCGTAGACGGCGTTGAGCCGTCCAGCAAGCGTGTCGCCCAAGCTATCGCCGATGTCGGCAGTTATGCGTTTGTTGTCGAAAGAGCCCGCTTGAAATGTAAACGCCAGCGTTTCCTCACCATCGGCGATCTTGGACACGCGGTTGATAACGCCGCCTCCACCCCCACGGCCAAAGATCATCGCATTGGGGCCTTTCAACACTTCGATGCGTTCGGAATTATAGAGATCGCGAAAATACTGAACGTCGTCGCGCACGCCGTCGATGAAAAAGTCAGCGGTCGAACTATTGCCGCGCAGGGTCGGTGCATCGCGATGGCCTTCGCCCTGACCCATGGAAACGCCGGGCACATAGCGCACGACATCGCTCATTGAGCGCATGTCTTGGTCTTCGATGAGGTCGCGCGTGATTACGGTAACAGAATGCGGTACGTCGCGCAGTATCGTATTGGTCTTGGTCGCGGTCGAAGTATTATCCTGCTTGTAGTAGTTGCGCGTGCCGGTGACTGTGACTTTTTCGACCTGGTCGCTGCTTGGTTCATCTTGCGCGACGGCGAGGTTGCCGGACACGAGCAGTATCGACGTGGCCAATAGCCGGACCCGGTTGGCCGCACGGTAGTTTTTCATCGTACTGATCCCCACTTCAATTCCCCACTACGCCAGGCGCTGAATCTGACTGCTGCTCACGGTAACCGTAGGCAGAGTATGCAATAGCTGACTGTATATGTAGTTGCAACTCATTCTCATATGCATTAATTTGCAGCCGGATAGCAAGGTAGAATCGGGAGAAGCGGACCCATGTCCTTGCCTGATTCAGGCTTACTCCACCTGCGAACGTCGCCGCACCAATTTCGTACCCAACACATACAAGGGGAAGCAATGACCACCATGGTTCGCAGTAACCTGGCTGTCCTTACCGGTCTGATTACTATTAACACAGGGACAGTATACAAATTCACGACATCGCGGCACGCAATTCCGCGGGACCGGCGTAGTTCGAGGCGGCTCCTGCCGGGTACAGTCCGGGAAACCATCGTTGCGCCAGCTTTGCCGGCAGCGTCAGGCGCCACGGCGCCTTGGATGAAGGCGATGAAACGACGCCGAATTTATTGAGCTGGGCCATCAGACGCGTGGCCGTTCTTTCCGAGCTTTGAATGAGAGGCGCGACGTCGGGCCGCGGGAGTTCGCCACGAAACAATATGCCTTCCAGGACCGCGACGGCGGACTTGGGGAAAGAGCCGAGCCTGACCTCTTCTTCGCCCCAAGTCAGAATGCGCGCCCGCAAGCGATCAGGCTGCATCAGCTCGCGCATGAACTCGACCTGGTCGATGCAGGTCTTCAAGAAAAACCGCGTGAATTCGGCAAGCGTCTCCTCGCTCAAATTTCCCCTGCCGTCCAAATCATTTCGCCGCTGCAGATCGCACGCCATCAAATGGCCTTTGTACTCGGCTACGTTTCGAGCCAAGCCGCGTGCGATCGACCACACGCCACCCGTATCCAGCGCATCAAGCATCATGGCATGCGAGACGAGCCGCGCGACGCGTCCATTCCCATCCAGAAAGGGATGTATCCATGTCAGCCTGTGGTGCGCCGCGGCACAGGCGATGATCGCTTGCGCGCGACCAGGTCGAGCGTGGGCTTCTTCATAACGCTTCATAAAGCGCGGGACGGCACCGGGGCTGACTGGAACGAGCCTTCCGACTTCGACCATATGTTTGCGGTATTCACCGGGCACAACGGGCAACAACTCGCCGGTGTCAGGGCGTCTGACCCACCTCAGGTCATCCGGCAGACACTCGACAAATCGGCGGTGAATTTCCCTTACGCTCGCTTCCGCCGTGCTGCGGCCGCGCAGGTGGCCCTCGTCGATCCACCGTTGAACGGCAACGTGAGCGCGCGCTTCCAATTGCAGGTCGCGCTTCTTTGGGTCCTTGTCGTAGACGCCGTTAAGGGCAAGCTCGATGGCAATCGGATGCGTGTCATGTCCCTCTATTAAGTTGCTGTAGTAGCAATTCATGTTCCGGACAAGATCGGCAATCCCCGATTTTATTCCTTCCGGGAGGCCGCTCTTGAATTCCGCAGCTTTGTAGGTGAGGTCAACGGCGAGATCGCTCATCTCGCTTCGCCAGCGCGAATCTTCTCCGATGCCCATCGGGTCCATCAGGGTGATCGCCTCCCCGTGATCGGCAATTTTCACTGCTTTCTTGATGGCGGGCTTGCGAGCGGTTGTTTTGGTTGGCATTTTGGCGACTAGTTTGGCGAGGTCGATGGCGACCTAAATTGCCCCATTACTCGTTAATAATCAAGGTGTTTTGACGATTCTCTTGTACACGTGTCTTCTATTTTGGCTAGATTATTGGCGACGTCGTATCCTCCACGCTCGCCGATTCACCCACCCTGCGGGAGAGACCACATCATGAGAGCGCCCTTCACCATTGCGATCGATACGCCGAACTACGTCGTGCGCACGCTTGAGGAGGGCGACGATATGGGCAATTGGGGCGAGTGGTTGCATGAGCCGAACACGGCGCGCATGTTGAACGCGGTGCCCAAGAGGCTTTCGGCGGAGGATTTCAAGGCATATGTCCGGCGCTTCGACCGCATCGGCGCGCACGTACTCGGCATCTTCCGGCGCGAGGGCGGGCAGTTGGTCGGGATGTTGAGTGCGACGGGCCGCTAACGGCGAAGCCCTTCAGTGCCCAAGTCCTGTTTTATCGTTCGGCCGGCGGCAAACGCAGCCGAATGCCATTGTCGTCCGCAGCCGTACTGTCCATGAAAGCATTCGCCAATGTTAGGTTGGCTTCGGCGCGGTCGAAATTCGTCCAGTCGATCATCTGAGTAAATCGTTGCGCAAAATCGAGCGTGCGGGCGAGCGCCGGCATATTCGTGCGTTTGGTGAGCGCTTTGAGGGCGGTGAGGTAGTTCGAGCGATAGATGGTGGGAATGATGATCCTTTGCTCACCCGCTCCAACAAGCTCCGCATTCATCATGACGCGCGCAATGCGTCCATTGCCGTCAGCGAAAGGATGCACCTCGGAGACAATAAACATCATGAAGACCGCGCGCTGAAAAGGCGATGAGAGCGAGCGGAAGGCCTTGAACCCCTGATCCAACGTGCCCCGAACCAGGTCGGGCGCAACGAACGTCGTGCCGCCTGCCCGGTTGGGTTCGGTCTTGTACTGGCCGGGCAGCTTTTCGGGCCGAGCCTGCATGATCTCGCCGTGGCGTCGCTTCAAAAGGTGCTCGAACTCGGTGAAATCACGTGGAATGCGGGACATCTCAGTTTGGTCGGCCACGATCTTGTATGTACCGAGAATATCGTGGGCGTCCTGGGGGCGGGCGATCGGGATGCGGTTTTCAAAAACGATGGCCGCGGCTTCTTTAACTTCGAATTCGGTGCCCTCGATGAAGTTCGAAAAATAAGCCTCAAAAAAAGGGAGCGTTGTCTCATTGCCCGGGGCCGCGGTTCTTATCTGTGGCGGCAGGGCATGCAGTTCGGCACGCAGCGCTTCGAAAAGTTCGACGCGATCCGGATCGTAAGGCATACCCTTTCGCCGCGCCCGTCCTGATGACGTCTGCAGGTGATCTGGCTGCGTATTCAGCAAAGCGCCAATCATTTTGTCGAGCGACACAAATTCGTCGCTCCTGTCGATCAAGGGCGCAAGACGGCGCGCGTCGTCGCGAAGCCGATTGAGCGCGTCTTCACCGGAGTGGCGAAGGATATTTTCGAGATAGGCTTCGATCTCCTGCCTCGCGAGAGTCCGGGAGACAAAGTCGCGTGACCTGCTTGCGACGAAATTGTCCAGAGTTGCTCGATGTCTTGAAGAAAGCCGCAAGACGCCCATGAAGGGAAGGTCGTCTGGCTGAGCGGGAACGCCGCGACGCGGACGCAATTTGAAGCCCGGTATCAAAACGTCACTCTGCGCCGAGTGCGAGACGAGAAATACGGAACCGTCTTTTGCAGGCCTACCTTCCATTGCAGTCCGGTCGGCGATAAGAGCGTCGGGAAAGTAGCCGGCAACAATCTGCCAAAGATTACGGCGCGTAATATTCTCGGGCGCGCCTTTCAAATCCTTGGTGTACAGGCGCGACGCGAGTTTCCTGAGCTTCCCACTTTGTACTCCCTTCGAAGCCAAGTTGGTTGTTTGCGATGTGGAGACAAAAGTCTCTGGAAGTTCATCGAGGGATTTTCTAGCCATAAAACTACCAAGAACTCTGGAAAGGAGAGTTTTCTACTCATAAGGGGTAGCAGAAAGCGATTTTTTAATCGATAAGAGTTCTGCGATCCGGAAACAGCTGAGTTTTCTGCCCCCAAGTAGCTTTCTCAGAAATAACAGCCAAACGGGGTCAGACACCAAAATCGGCGGTTATGGTGTCTGACCCCGTTTCTTCATTTCCGGTCAGGCCATTTGATCCCGAAGATCAAGCCGATGACGAATGAAAAAAAGAGTAGCACGCCTGCCATCCGCAGCCGGGTGCTGTCATTCGCGTAGGGGGCTACTATGATAAAGTACACAAGTGCAAACACAACGATCGAAAACAACGTCATTCGGGTAAAGAGTTTCCAATCAAACCGCATCTGAATCACCTCCTTCTATCGTGGATCCTTCTTCGCGGTGTCATCCGCGACCTTCGCTACCACGCCCGTAATTACGCCCTGCACGATCGCCTTGACTACTTCGGTCTTTGTTGGTGGCTTACGACTCTGAAAGTCAGCCTCAACTCTTGAATTGGACACCTGGTCATTGCCTTCGGCAACATTGCCGCCAGCCGAAAACGCACCGCTTGCAGCTCCTGCAGCAGCATCGGCAGATGCTCTCTGAGACTCAGTGTCGCTACCGTCACCGTAAATTGCTCTTGTGGCTTCGGCATTGGCCACTGCAGCCAAATGGGGTCAGACACCAATAACCCAAGCCGCCCCCGTTAATAGGTTCGGTATCGAACCCCATTGTCGCCCGACTGACACATCCTGTTACAATTTTTATGTCGCAGCAACCCGCCCAGTCGTGCATGTCTGTGTCGGCGTCGGCTGGCGACGCAGCAGCGAGCGGGATCTGGCTCATGGCAAGGCTTGGGCGCTATTTCATCGAAGATCAGGCGCTGCACGTTATCCAACGGGGCAACGACCGGCAAGCCGTTTTCTATGCCGCGCAAGACTATGCGCGCTACCGCGATTGGCTCGTTGAGACTTCGCGGGCGCATGATGCGCGCATCCATGCTTGGGTGCTGATGACCAATCACGTGCACCTGCTCGTGACGCCCGGGACGCCGCGCAGCCTGCCACGCACGATGCAGGCGCTGGGCCGACGATATGTCGGATACGTCAACCACACATATCGCAGAACAGGGACACTGTGGGAGGGACGCTATCGTGCCGCGCCGATCGAGAGCGAAGCCCATTTCCTGACTTGCAGCCGGTATATCGAGCTCAATCCGGTGCGGGCGCGCAAGGTGGCGGAGCCTGCGGACTATCCCTGGTCGAGCTATCACGCCAACGCTTGCGGCACCGCCGACCCGCTGGTCACGCCACATGCGCTTTATCTCGCTCTGGCGGCGAACGCGCCGGCACGGCGGGAGGCTTATAGGGACCTGTTTGCCGAGACACCGGACGACGAGTTCGTGGAGGCCCTGCGGGCCACGACGAACGGCGGCTGGGCGCTAGGCAGCGAGCGGTTCCAGCGCCAGATCGCCGCCATCGCTGTGCGCCGCGCCTCGCCGCTTCCAAAGGGGCGCAAGGCTGCTGACTTGCGGGCAGGATAGCGTTTCGCGCGCCAGGGCCGTGCGTTCCCTGCGCGGCGGTGGTAGAGTTCCGGGGATGGCGGTTCGAGGAGAGGTGGCCATGGTTGTTCATGGGGTCCCGGTTAATTGGTGTCTGACCCCAATTCTTGCTAACTACCGGAACGGGTTGATCAGTTTGACGCCTGTGCCGTCGAAGTCGGCCGTGTTGCGGGTTACGATCGTCAGATCATTCACCAGGGCGATGGCCGCGATCTGTTTATCGAGCGCGTGCTCAGGGCGCGGGACGCGCAGGCGTCCCCAAACCTGGGCCGCATTTGCATCGAAGGCCAGGATGTTGTCGCCGAATTGCGCCAGCACTATGGTCAGCCATGCCTCAAGCAGGCCTGCTTGCTCTGTGTCTCCACGGTGACGAATGAGCTCCACACCGCGGCGCAGTTCGCCTACTGAAACTGATGACAGGTACATCGGCTCGTCGGCGACGTGAGCAAAAAAAGGCAGCAACACCGGCATTTGTGTTGGCCTTTTCCGGACCTCGCTGACAACATTGGTGTCAATCAAATACACGTGGAACTTCTCTCGTGGAGTCGATCCGTTCGAAATCCGCGTCAACGCCAACCTCGGGAATAGAGGCCAGGACCTCGGCGAAGCTTCGCTTGCGGGGGCGCAAAAGGGCCGCTGCCAGGATCTGTCGATGTTCGGCCTCTGCACTCCGCCCATGGGCACCGGCGCGCGCTTTCAGAGCCCGAACCAGCTCATCATCAACCCCGCGCACCAGCAAATCAGCCATAAAACGCTCCAATCTTCGATGATAGCGATGATATCATTTTTTAAAAAATGCAAGAGAAAAAACGGATTCCGCGGGAATTCCAAGACGCCCAACTATGTCCAGGCGATGACTACGAGACGCAATAAACTGCCGCCGCATTTCTGTCGGAACAATTCCCATCCGCATGGGCGCTATCCTTCCCAAGCGGCAATCCCGCATTGCGACCCCGGCGTATAAACGGGGACATCATACGTATTCCGCTGAACCCCTGCGTCGAGCGATAATAGCAGGTTCGGCTGGCTCACAACCGCGTTCTCTGGTTTGCGGCCGGAGGTGCGGCGAGTAGCGGCATTGGGTCGGGTACGACTATCACGGCACAACCCCGGACCCGCCCGGGCGCCTTTTTTGTGGTCACCCACCCCGGCGCGGCGAATGGTGGCAGAGCCCGGGGCCGCGTCAAACCAGGCGGGTGAATGGCAAAGAGCCGCAGAGCCGTTACCGCATAGTGTGCTTGTTTTGTTCTTGACAGGGTAGAAGCGTTACAATATAAGCAAAACTGAACTGGAAATTGTCGCCCGATTCGACGGGGGCACGAACCACACGGAGACACCAAACATGACAACGAATTTTTCTGCGAACAACCCGGCCCTTGGCGGCATCCCGCTGGTGCTGGGCGGCAATGTTTTTGGCTGGACGGCGGACCGCGACACCAGCTTTGCCATCCTCGACGCCTTCTTCGACGGGGGCGGGCGCATGATCGACACCGCCGATGTCTACTCGGCCTGGGTGCCGGGCCACAAGGGCGGCGAGTCCGAGACTGTGCTGGGCGCCTGGATGGCGGCACGCGGCAATCGCGAAGCGCTGCGGATCGCGACCAAGGTCAACGGCGCCAACTTGGCCGGAGGACTGGCGCCAGCCAGGATCGCGGCGGCGCTTGAGGCTTCGCTCACGCGGTTGCAAACGGACTATGTCGATCTCTACTACGCCCATCGCGACGATACGGGGACACCTTTTGAGGAAATCGCGGGCGCCTTCGATGTCCAGGTGCGCGCGGGCAAGGTGCGGGCGCTGGGCGCCTCGAACTTCACCGCCGAACGTCTCCAGGCGGCGCGTGCGGTGGCGCAGGCCTCGGGCTTCACGCCCTACACCGTCATCCAAAACGAGTACAATCTGCTGGTGCGCGAGCAACACGAAGGCGCCATGTGCGATCTGTGCGTGACGCAGGGCGTCGCGGCGCTGCCCTACTATGGCTTGGCGGCGGGCTTTTTGACCGGCAAGTACCGCACCGCCGAAGATCTCGCCAAAAGCCTGCGCGGCCAGGGCGCGCCGAAAAAGCATCTGGAAAAGAACCTCGCCATGCTGGGCCGGATGGACAAGATCGCAGCCAGCACCGGCGCCACGCTGCCCC
>JANOFD010000721.1:0-2377 GCA_031413455.1 Rhodobiaceae bacterium | reverse complement strand
CGAACGCGATTTGCTGGCTGAGGCGGAATCGGGACCCAAAGCAAAGCAGCCTCGATCAAGATCGTGGCCGCACCTTCTGGTTGAACTTTAGGTGAAATTCGGGCGACAGCCCGCTAATTTACTTGGCGGCGCAGAAATGCTGGTATTTCAAGCTGGTCGTCAGAAACAGTATTAAACGACTCTTCCGATTTGTCTTGGCCCAAGGTCGAATTTTTACTGACCACGGGAAGAGAGAGTGAGGACTCAACGCCATAACCTTGCGGAGCAAAGCGCATTCCGCTCGGTGGCGAAAACCCCGGCTTTGAAATTGGAGCGCGCTTCGCACTCGACGTTCCACCGATGCTAATTCCAAAAACGCTGAAGCCTCCAGACTTCTTCGTTTCTTGCTGAAACTGGTGTGGCACAGTCGGCCTCGGCGAGCGCTGTGGCGCGGCTTCTGAAAACTGCCCGCCACGAAGCGCCGCACCCACGGATTCGATCATCGCCGGATCAAAGAGGTGACTTTCTACCCCGCCGTAACCGCGTTGCGACGGCGCGCAGACCGCGTGCTCTTGAGTTGAAAGGCCGGCGTCGTCCGCCAACCCCGCGCGCACAATTTCACTTTGCATGGAATGAACAGGGTGCGATGGCGCTGGCACAGGCGACGCGCCGGTGCTGGACGCCAGATTTGTCGCATCGGCCATGATGGGCTGGGAAAAAGTCGGCATCGATGACGAACGGGCGCTGTCCGCCTTTGGGACTGCCTGGGCGCCAGCGCGACGTATCGAATCGACGGCCGCCGTAACTTTCGCCGGCAGATTCTGCATCCGAATTTCCGCTGAAATGCCCGTGGCTACAACTGATACCCGCATGCGCCCATTCAGACGTTCATCGAATGTCGAACCCACAATAATATTCGCTTCCGGATCAACTTCGGCCCGTATTTTGTTCGCGGCCTCGTCAACTTCATAAAGGGTCAGATCCATCCCGCCGGTGATATTGATCAGAACCCCGCGCGCGCCTTTCATCGACGACACGTCAAGCAGGGGGTTGGAGATCGCAGCTTCTGCCGCTTCAATAGCACGGCGCTCGCCTTCGGCCTCGCCCATGCCCATCATCGCCGTGCCCATCTCGCTCATCACGGTGCGAACATCGGCAAAGTCAAGATTGATCAGGCCCGGCATCACCATCAGATCGGTCACGCCGCGCACGCCGGCGTAGAGCACTTCGTCGGCCATCTCGAAGGCTTTGGCAAACGTGGTCTTTTCATTCGCGATGCGGAACAGGTTTTGATTTGGAATAACGATCAACGTATCGACGAATTCCTTGAGCCGCTCGATCCCCTCGTCGGCGGTGCGCATGCGCCTTTGCCCTTCAAAGGCAAAGGGTTTCGTCACGACACCGACGGTCAGAATGCCAAGCTCGCGCGCCAGTTTGGCGATAACGGGGGCCGCCCCCGTACCCGTGCCACCACCCATGCCTGCCGTGATGAACACCATGTGGCTGGCTTGAAGTATGCGCTTGATTTCGTCTGAACTTTCTTCAGCCGCGCCCTGGCCAATATCGGGACGCGAGCCTGCACCCAGGCCTTGCGTCAACACGGTTCCGATCTGCAGACGGTGATGCGCTTTGGAATGAACCAGCGCTTGCGAGTCCGTATTCGCCACCAAAAACTCGACGCCCTCAAGCTTCGACAACACCATATTATTGACGGCATTGCCGCCGGCTCCGCCGACGCCAAATACAAGTATCCTCGGCTTCAGTTCTGTGAAATCTGCTGCCGAAATATTGATGGCCATTTCATATTCTCCATGCGTGCCACCTTCACCAAACTGAAAACACCACACCAGTCCCAAAGTACCGCGCGTTTCCCGCGCTATTTTCTTGTCTAGTCTTGCGCCGCAAACAGTTAAAAATTCTCTTTGAACCAGCGCTTTATTCCGGCGAACCCCTGCGAAGCAGAAGCACTAGCATACGCCAATTGTGGAAAGTCTGCGTCCTCTTGAAAATTTTGCACTTCGTTCGGACGATGTGCCGCCCAGGACGCAAGTCCGGCACACGCCGCAAATTGCGCACCGCCCGCAACATCCACCAGCCCCGCCAGACGCACAGGCCGGCCAATCCTGACCTGTTTTGACAGCACGCGCGACGCGATCTCCCGCGCGCCGTTGAGTTGACTGGCGCCCCCGGTGAGCACGACGCGGCGTGCAGAAATCGATGACAAGCCAAACTCAGCGAGCCGGTCGCGGACAATTTCGAAAGTTTCTTCAATGCGCGGCTGAATGATTCCGGTCAAAACCGAGCGCGGAACCTGTGCGTCGCCGTCACCGTCGTCTTCGCCCAATTGCTGCACCGCGATCATGTCGCGACCGTCATTGGGACCCGACAAAGCGCTGCC
>JANOFD010000720.1:0-2150 GCA_031413455.1 Rhodobiaceae bacterium | reverse complement strand
CCTTCGCCGCCGACACCAGCGTATCCGTATCAGCGGAACGTCCAGTCACGCTCTTGCCGTCTTCGCTCAGCCGCACAGTGACACCGGCTTGCGCATCAGTACCCTCCGTCACCGCATGCACTTCAAACACTGCAAGTGTCGCCTCATGTGGAAACAGCGACTTGATCGCGTTGAAAATGGCATCAACCGGGCCATCGCCGCGCGCCACCCCAAGGCGGGTCTGCCCGTCGATCGAAAGCTCAAGCTCCGCACTCTGCGGACCGAACGTGCCCGCAACCACACGCATACTCACGAATTGTATGCGATCAAGCCCACGCGCGATTTCATCATCCACCAGGGCTACAATGTCTTCGTCAAAGACATGCTTTTTCTTGTCCGCCAGATCCTTGAACCGGCGAAACGCATCTTCCAGCGCATTGCCGCCAAGCGCATATCCCATCGCTTCCAGCTTGTCCTTGAAGGCATGCCGCCCCGACAGCTTGCCAAGCACCAGCGATGTCTTCGATACGCCAACCGACTCCGGCGTCATGATTTCATAGGTCTGCGTATGCTTGAGCATACCGTCCTGATGGATGCCTGACTCATGCGCAAACGCATTCTTGCCGACAATCGCTTTGTTGTACTGGATGGGGAACCCCGTGACATTCGACACCAGCTTCGACGCCCGCAAGATCGAAGCAGTTTCAATCCCCGTGGTATAAGGCAAGATATCGGCGCGCACCGTCAGCGCCATGACAATTTCCTCTAGTGCCGCATTCCCCGCCCGCTCGCCAATCCCATTGATCGTGCATTCGACCTGGCGCGCACCGCTTGCAACTCCAGCCAGCGAATTGGCAACCGCAAGCCCCAGATCATTGTGGCAATGGGTCGAGAACGTGACCTTCTCGGCCCCCGGCACCTTGGCTATCAGCGAGGCAATCAGCGCCCCATACTCCGACGGGATCGCATAACCGACCGTATCTGGAATGTTGATCGTTGTAGCGCCAGCCTTGATCGCGGCCTCCACGCACCGGCACAGAAACTCGAACTCGGTACGCGTCGCATCTTCCGCCGACCATTCAACGTCCGCGACAAGACTGCGCGCGCGCGTGACGCTGCCGATCACCGCCTCAAGCACCTGATGCGGTTCCATTTGCAGCTTGTGCTTCATATGCACCGGGCTGGTCGAAATAAAAGTATGGATGCGCGCCCGCTTTGCCGGCTTCAACGCCTCACCAGCACGGTCGATGTCTTTCACGCCGGCACGCGCCAGGCCGCAAATCACCGAACGCTTGGAACGCTTTGCGATCTCGTACACCGCCTCAAAATCACCATTGGACGAAATCGGAAATCCCGCCTCGATGACGTCGACACCGAAATCATCAAGCATCTCGGCAATCTTCAATTTTTCTTCGAGGTTCATCGCCGCACCCGGTGATTGCTCGCCGTCGCGCAAGGTCGTGTCGAAAATCTTCACTCGGTTCGAATTTGACATGGTCTCTTCTCTAAGCCCGCTTGCAGGCGGTTCGAATGTGTTGCCCGGGTCCTTGTCTTCGCATCCCCTAAGCACCGGCCGCGTCGCCCTTGAGCGTTTTCGCGGCCGCTTTCGCGCCTAGGGGCAACTAAGAAGGAGCTCGAGCTCAATCCGAAAAGGCAGACGCAACGCCTCACGCACGCACGAACGCGTTCGAAAGCAATCAGCCTTCGCTCCATCGTTCCTTGTGTACGTTCGAACCATACCGCCTATGCCTCACGCGCTAGCTTGGCTTGCCAGCCTTGACCATAAGGAAACGCAGTTAAGACCCGGTGAAACTCCAGCACCAATCCGCGCTCCTGCTAGAGAATCATTAGAGCCAAACACCAGCACTCCGCAATGACAATAAGTGTCCGGCAGCCGGATTTCGCATCAAATGTTCCAAACCGAGCCAGTGGGGCACCCGGTTCCGTTCATCGCCGCAAGTTGGAACCAACTCCCTACCCAGTCCTTAAGCCAGAACCGGCCCCCAACTTAACCCGCCCGCAACTTAACCTGATCGTCAGCCCGGCCGTGCTTTGCTCCAGCACCTGGAATCAATGACAGATGAGGCAGAGGCCAATGCAGGATTTTGCTTCACCCAGTACGGGCCCTTTTCCTCGCTCAACCTCAAGCGCCATGAACCTGGTGATCCCCA
>JANOFD010000719.1:0-1667 GCA_031413455.1 Rhodobiaceae bacterium | reverse complement strand
GACTGAAGAGTTGATGATCGACTATAATCACTCCCCTATCGAGATTGGCTTCAATGCCCGATACATCATGGATATTCTGGAACGTATTGACGGCAATAAAGCGGTATTTCTATTCTCGGATGCCGGGTCACCAACCTTGGTCCGCGAAAGCGACAGTGACGCGGCGCTCTACGTGCTGATGCCGATGCGCGTGTGAGCATCGAAGGACGCAAGCTGCTATGAAATTGGGCGGGCACATGGCGGAAATGCCGGCTCGCGCTGTGGCGCGTGTGGCGGTTACCCGTCTGATGCTGACTAATTTTCGCTCGTACGGAATGCTGGATTTGCGTGCGGATGCTCACCATGTCGTTTTGGTCGGGCCGAATGGCGCGGGCAAGACAAATGTTCTTGAAGCACTGTCGATGTTCGCGCCTGGGCGGGGTTTGCGTGGCGCGCGGCTGAGCGACTTGTCGCGCACGATGCCTGGTGGGACGTCTCACCGGCCTTGGGCCGTGTCTGCGGCCCTCAGTGTTGGGGGTGACGATACGCAGATTGGCGTGGGGTATATGCCTGGCGCCGATGAAGGTGGGTTGACTAAACGATCGGTGCGGATCGACGGTGTCGCGGTTGCGAGTCCGGCCCATCTTGCCGAGCGGATTCGCCTGATTTGGCTGACGCCCGCGATGGATCGCTTGTTTGTCGAAGGGGCATCGGAACGGCGGCGGTTTCTGGACCGGTTGATTTCCAGTTTTGACCCTATGCATGCGCGCCGCTGGGCTTCTTTTGAAACCGCAATGCGCGAGAGGCTGGGTGCATTGCGAGCCAGTGGCGATGCGCAATGGCTGTCGGCGCTTGAGCGTACCATGGCGGAAACGGGTATTGCCGTTGCTGCGTCCCGGATGTCGGGCGTTGCGGCATTGTCGCGGGCGATGGATGAGCAGCATGTCTCTCAATTTCCGAGCGCCGATATTTCGGTGGCCGGAACTATTGAGGATTCGCTTAAAATCAAAGCAGCGGTTGACGTGGAAGATGAGTATGCGACCGGGTTGAGGCTGGCTCGGCGCAGCGATCTTGATGCATCGCGCACGGGCGCGGGGCCGCACTTGACTGACTTCGTCGTGCGCCACCGGGAAAGAGGACGCGAGGCGCAGTCGTGCTCGACCGGCGAACAAAAGGCATTGCTTATCCGTTTGACGCTTGGCTGTGCGGCCCTGCCTGCACCTGGGGCGCCCGCCGCGCCTATTCTTTTGCTCGATGAAGTTGCCGCGCATCTGGACGATGTGAGGCGGCGAGCGCTGTTTGTTGAAATAGATGCATTGAATGTTCAGGCCTGGATGACTGGTACCGATGTTGCTGCGTTTACGGCGCTTGAAGGCCGTGCGCAGTTCAGGCGTGTTGCCGACGGCCAGATCCGGCCTTGTTAAAGAACTCAGACTCCGGACAGACCCATGACTGATGAAAAAGACAAGAGTGGCGACGATTACGGCGCGGATAGCATCAAGGTACTCAAAGGCCTGGATGCGGTACGCAAGCGCCCGGGCATGTATATCGGCGACACCGATGACGGCTCTGGTCTGCATCATATGGTCTATGAAGTCGTCGACAATGACAACCAAAAACTGGTTGACAGCAGAAAAAAGATACTGCGGATCAGCAATGGCCTGCATTACTGATGACTCCGGAACCAG